>JAFRSZ010000289.1 GCA_017439205.1 Clostridia bacterium | reverse complement strand
TCCTTCGCGGTCATGCCCCCGCGCGAGAAATTGTACACGGTGAGGCCGCAGTCCCTGGCGAGGAACTGCCCCCAGGAATACTCGAACATATCGTGGTAACCCCGGTTGCCGGACGCGTCCATCGACTCGAACTCGCCGGAAGAGAGGCTGTCGCCCACGCAGCCCACCGTGCGCAGTATCGCGGTATAGCCGCCGTTCGGCGCGAGGCGCTCCAGCGGCTGCTCCGCGCTGTTGTTAAAATCAAAAAAAGCAGAAAAATCCATAAATTGACCCCCGTTTCGTACGATAGTTTCAGTATACAGAATCAATTGTCAAATTGCAACCGGTTTGCGTATTTTCGGCGCACATAAAACGCCGCGACGGCCGGGAAACCGCCGAAAACGGCGTTTTTAAGTTGAATTAAGCTTCAACCGTATAATAAAACCAGGCCGCAAAACAGAAAGCTGCTTTCAAAACATTTCATTTTATCTACTCAAACATTCGATCGAAACAAAAAAAGACACTCCGCGGCCCCGGAGGAACGCCTCCGAAAAAGGAGAATATATATGCATTACTCATACGTAAAATCAGGTTTTAAGAAAACGGCTGCCCTGCTGCTGGCCTGCGTGATGCTGATGAGCATCGGCGCCGTATGCAGCGCCGCCGCGATCCCCGCAGACGGGGAAGAAGACACCGTTTACAGCCGCCTCCTCGCGATCAAGGCTGTATATCCCGATCAGTATTTCTATTTCACCGTTGACGGTTCTGCCTGCTGGAGCGCCAGCGGCAGCAACTGCAGGCTTTCTTCGATCCCCTCGCGCGGGGGGCTGCCCTCCGGCAAAGAGGCCGCCTCGTGGGAAGGCTGGTCCTGCGTGGGCTTCGCCCGGTACGTATTCTACTGCGTTTTCGGCGAAAACTTCAGCGCGGCGACCAAAACGTCCAGCCCCGTTGTGGGCGACGTGATCCACACCACCGGCCCCGGCTCGGACCACTGCTCGGTATTCCTGCGTGAAGACGAAAACTACTGGTACGTGTTCGACGCGAACTGGGGCAACGGCTGCGGCGTACGCTGGGAAGGCACGATATCAAAGAGCAAAAACACGCTGCACGAGGTTTACCACGCCAAAAGCTACGATGACCTCCCCCTGGGCGACGTTCCGCAGCAGGAAACCGGCCGGCCGGACGATCCCCTCCTCACCGATCCCACGGTGCCCGGCGAGGATGTTTCCGGTGAAACGCATGACTGGCAGCCCGGCCTTGTGGTGCTGAACGCCACCTGCGCCTACGAGGGCGAACAGATCTTTACCTGCTCCATCTGCGGCGAGACCAAGATCGACGCGATCCCCACCCTGGAACACACCTGGGACAAGGGCGAAGATAACGACGACGGCACCATCACCTACACCTGCACCGTATGCGGCGAAACCAAAACCGAAGCGTACACCGGCAGACACGACCACGGCAAAAAGGCCGATTACGAACCCGGCGACGTTGACCGCAGCGGTTCTGTGACCGCCAACGACGCGCGCCTTGCGCTGCGCTACGCGCTGGGGCTGGATCCCGTTAAAACCGGCGGCCGCATCTTCGATCTCTGCGACGTGGATCAGGATGGCAAACTCACCGCCTCAGACGCCCGCATCATTCTGCGCATCGCCGTAGGGCTCGAATAAACCGTACATAACACAACGACCCGCTATGACAAACGCCATAGCGGGTCATTCTTTTTGTTATGCACAGTGAAATCGTTCGCTTTGCTCACGGTGAAATCTTCGGGCAGAGCCCTCAGATGAAATCGCTCTGCTTCGCAGGCGGTGAAATCGTTCGGCTGCGCCTCACGGTGCAATCAACACCCGCCGCAGGCGGATTTCATCCCGCAGGGATTTCATTACCATTTGGTTGGGTCTTCCAGATCCACGGCGGCACGCAGGATGCTGCGGGCGTCGTTTGCTGTCACCTTGCCGTCTTTATCCACGTCGCAGGCAATGAATTCATACGAGCCCTCGGGGTAGGTTTCAAGATCCACGGCGCGGCGGAGCGCAAGACGGGCGTCGGATGCGGTGATCTTGGTATCCCTATCCACGTCGCCCAGCATCACGCCGCCGTCCTCCGGAACGGTGAAGTAGCATTTCGCGGCAAAGCCGATGTTGCCGATGGTGTATTTCGTGAGCTCCAGCGTATCCGGCGTCACCTCTTTGCCGTCCGGGGATATCAGCAGAACGTTCAGATCCTCTTTGTTCGCCGCCATATAATACAGGCTGTTGATATCGTTTTCGTTGAAGCTGAACACCAGCACGTATTCTTCGCCGGGCTCAAATTGATCGCCCGCGGCGCAATCCACCCACGCGCCGTCCACCTTGTGCTTCCAGGTGGGTTCGGCCTGGGTGAATTTGATCTTTACGGGCTCGGCCAGTTTCGTATCCGCAGAGGTGATCTCTGCGCCCGCCGCGGGGGCCGTCACGTCCAGAAGCGTGATCTGCGTCACCTTTGATTTTGGCAGCGAGGGATGCGCCGCCAGCCCGTGGACGTAGAAGTCCACCCGAAAAGTATTGTTTTCAAGAACCAGTATCTCGGTATCATAGAACGCGACCTTGCCGCCGTAGATATCATACAGCGCACAGGCGGGTTTTTCTTTGATCGGCGTAAAGCCGTCGCGGACGGCAATGTGGAAGCTGAGAACGTAGTCGTTATCCGGTGAGAAGGTTTCGCTGCTGCCCATCACCGTCATGGTGTTTGAGGACGAATCGTAGCGGTACCACGTGCCGTTGTCGTCCAAAAGCTTTATCTTGTCGAAATCGAGCGGGAGCGCCGAGGAGCTCGCCTTCTGGCCCTTGCTGGGCTGCGTAACGCGCGTGAACGCAAGGCGGTCGACCACGTTGGATTCGGGGATGGTGTATTCATACCGGAACACGCAGATATCCTCGCCGTAGGGCAGGCTCCAGTCGCGGCCCGCGCGCGCCGCGTTGCGGTGGCCGTCGTCTTCGTCCTGGTACCAGTAGCAGAACACCTCGGGGTCAAATACGATCTCACCGTAGTAATACATGGAAACGCCCACGTAGATATCGATCTTATCGCCGGCCTTGGGCACCTCTTTACCGTAATCGGTCACCATTTTGCCGTTGACGGCGTGTTTTACGAATTCCAGCTTTGCGTTGCCGCTTTCAAACGTGATATCGGTATCCAGCGGCTTACCGGCCTTGGGCACGTCCATATTGGTGATGGAGTTGCCCTTGCGGTGGTGCGCTTCTGTGCAGGCGAAGCCGACCCACATGCAGATCGTGTCGTCGGTCCGTTCGCGGGAACGGAGCTCTTCAATATACAGGTCGTCGGGCTCCAGTTCCTCACCGGCAAGCCCCAGAAGCGTTACGTTGATATCTTCAAATTCCTGCGGGAAGCGGTAGCCTTCGTCCGCGCCGAGCTGCAGGTAGTAGTAATACACGTTGCCTACTCTCACCGAGGAGCCTGTCGCCCCGCGGATGTTATCGTACCAGCCGTAGCGCCAGCCCGTGTAGCAATGGGAGCCTACGGGCGCGATGTTCGGCAGCTCGGTAACGAAGCCGACGTACTGATAGGGCTGGCGGACGTTTTTGATCGTGATATCTTTGATGAACCTGGGCACGGTGTATTCAAACTCGCAGCGGTAGGTGTTGGCGCCGACCGACAGGAAATAGGCCGTGCCGCCGCTGTACGCCTTGAGGCAGGTAATGTCGTTCCATACCGCCACGGAGGATTGGGTATCGAGGGTATAGGCGCTGTTGAGCTTCAGGTCCACCACGACGTGGACGGTATCGCCCTCGCTCACGGAGGTGACCTTCTGGCCGTTTTTGGTGTAATAGACCTGCGTTGCCGTAACCATGTCGGTCCACGTGGTGGCGGAGGTATCAAGCGCTTTTCCGGCGCGCGGCTCGTCAAGATTCTGAATGACGATCTTCTTAAATGTGGTCTGTATGTATTCGTATTTGACGATGTCGGAATACAGCACGCCCGCGGCGCCGTCCACGGTGCCGGTGATCTTGCAGCGGATGTATCTGAGCGTGACGCCCAGAGCGCCGAAGTTGACGATCAGCTTTTTGGCTTTGGAACCGATGATGGTCGTGTTGCCGTGAAGGAAATTGTCGGCAAGGTCGATCCAGGTGCCGGTGGGGCCGTTGAGGTACTGCCACTGGTAGGAGGCGCTTTCATCGTCGGTATCCACGGTGAAGGTGCCGGTGGTGTTGGTGCCATAGCCGTTAACGTCTTTGGGCTGCAGGGTGATCTTGGTATCGGGCTTCACCACAGGGTAGAAGAAGACCATACAGGACTGCATATAATAAGCGTTGATGTTGACCGTCAATTTGGCCATCGACGCGCGCGGCGGGCAGGCGAGGCTGTCTTCCAGCGTGAAGTAATTGAGGCCCTTGGGCACCACGGTGACCGTGGCCATATATTCAACGCCGTATTCCGCGGTTGTATCGGTCACGTCTGCGCCGGTGCTGTTATCAACCACTTTGTTCCATTTCACGGAAGCAACGTAGTCTGAAGAATCGAGCGAAGACGGCATCTTATAGCCGTAATCCATGGGGAAGGAGTAGATCTTGCGCATATCCTCCTTGCCCATCTTTCTGGCGATGGTGCTGTTTCCGGCGACCACGTGGTAATACTCCACGTTGCCGAGCTTGGTATAGTAGCGGTAACCGTTGAAGGCGCTCATGCCGGCTTTGCCGTAAGTTTCCTGCGCGTAGGGGCCGCCGTAATAAGAACCGTTGGTGGTCTCAAAGTGAGCTACGCCCGTAAAATCCGCAGTGTAGTTGAGGGTGTGGTAACCGTAGTGCCCGGAACCGGCGGTGTTGGAGGTCTTGGAATTCAAAAACGTGGCGCCGATCAGGTCGATGGGCGTGTTCTCGGGGTTGACGGTACTGTAATCGGAGATGCGCGTCAGCGTCAGATCCGTGTTGTAAACGGACACGCGCTGGTTTGAGGCGGTCAATTTGAAGGGGTACACTTCTTTGGTTGAGTAACCGCCCAGCTTGAGGTTGAAATCGATCGTCAGCTTGAGCCGGGGATCGCCCAGGCCGCGGCTCAGGCCGTTAACGTCGATGTACGGCGCCTGGATGCCGTAAAGGTTGGCGCTCAGCGTACCGGTGAAGGCGCTGGTGATGGTGAGCGAGGCGTTTGAAGACAGAGCGTAAATGCTCAGATCGCGGTTAGAGCCCAGCGCGCAGTAGTTGTTGATGCCGTAAGAAGTCTGCGGGGCCTGCACGGTCAGCTTGTTGGACCCGTTGATCTTCAGGAACGTATTCCAGCCGGAGGGCGCGTCGATCCAAACGCCGCTGCCGTTGTAACCGTCCAGCAGGAGATACAGGACCTTTGCCTTGGGGTCGGCGTTGGCGGAAATGCCCGTGGACGCGCCGAAATTGTAGGTATTGTCGGAACCGGCAATGATCTTGCCGGCGCCGCCGGAATAAAAGATGATGATGCTGGGGGTGGAAGCTGCCTGTGCCGTGGTCGCCAGCGGCGCGAGAACCGTAAGCGCCAGCAGAACGGAAAGCAGCAGGGAAAGCATGCGTTTTTTCATAAATGACCCTCCTTTAAATGGGTACGTACCGTACCGTGAGGCACGTCTGCATGTCCATTATATCTCAATTTTAAACAATTTGCAAGCACCATGTGTATATTCTTTTGTATTTTATGTAAAAAACCTCCCGCGAGCGGGAGGCATTACAAAGCATATTTTCATGCGACGCCGCAATGCCGTCCGCCGGCATTTCCACCGCTTTTACCTCGCAGGGTGAGCGCGCGGATCACCGATCCAGCAGGGTCAGCGCGGCCTCGCCCACCGAGCGGCAGACGTGCGGCGCCTTTTCCAGAACCGCCGGGCGCGCGGTATCCACCGCCCAGCCGTTATGCGTTACGATCATGTCAAGATCGTTGTAGTCGTCCCCGAACACCGCCGCGGCGTCGGCGGGCAGGCCGAAATATTCCAGCGCGTCGAACACGCCCTGCGTTTTGCCGCTGCCCTTTCTGCCGATATTCACGTGCTCGCCGTTCACGAACGCGGTCACCCGGTCGCCGAAAATGCGGTTTGCTTCCTCCGCCGCGGCGAGCGCCTCTTCGGGCGTTTCAAAGCGCGCGTAATACTGGTGGTAAAACGGCCTCTCATCCGGCGTATCGCAGCTTTTCACGTCCGGCATGGCGCGGAAGACGCCGTAAAGCGCGGCAAAGGTATCGCGCCCGATCAAATATTCCTTCAGCGTTTTCCCCGCGCCGTCCGCCAGCAGCGCGCCGTTATACAGCACAAAGAAATCGGCCTCAAGGCCCTCTTTTTTCGCCGTGTCGAAAAAATCAACGCCCCGTCCGGTCACGAAGCCGAACAGGCCCCCTGCCGCCCGCCACGCGGCGACGGCGGCCAGATCCGCCGGGTCAAGCGCGCGGTTGCGGTAAAACGTGCCGTCAAAATCCGTGGCGATCAGCTTCTTCCCCATCGCAAACACCCCTCTTTTCTTTCAGTTTAACAATTCTTTGGGGAGAAATCAAGAAGAACGTAAAAATTGGAATTTGAGCCGTTGATTCCGGTTGACTTTCCCCGCAAATATCGTATAATGGACCTGAATGAGACCCACGGGAGGGCCAAACGTATGAAAGAAAAAGCGATTTTTATGGGGAACGAACGCGCGATCTCGGACGCCTACGGCGACGACGTAAAGGCAAAGCTGAACGAAACGCTCGATTTCCTGCCCTGTTTCTATACCGAAGACCTGCTGCGGGACGGGCGTCCCCACCCGGAGCTGGCGGACGTGCGATACGCCTTTTCCACATGGGGGATCGCGCCGCTGACGGAAGAAGAGCTCGCCGCCCTTTTGCCGGACCTGAAGGCGGTGTTTTACGCGGCGGGCTCGGTGCAGGCCTTCGCGCGGCCCTTTCTGAAGCGGGGCGTAACGATTTTTTCGGCGTGGGGCGCAAACGGCGTTCCCGTGGCGGAATTCACGGAGGCCGAGATCATCCTCGCCAATAAGGGGTTTTTCCAGACCGTGCACCGGGGCGGCGCACCGGACTGGCCGGAGCACGACCGCGCCAAACCCCACCCCGGCAACTTCAACACCTGCGTCGGGATCATCGGGGCGGGCATGATCGGCAGCATGGTGATCGAACGGCTGAAAAGCCACCGGCTGCGGGTGAAGGTGTTCGACCCGTTCTTATCCGGGGAACGCGCCGCGGCGCTGGGAGCGGAAAAAACGGAAAGCCTGCCCGAGCTGTTCGCGCAGTGCCGCGTGATCTCGAACCATCTGGCAAACAACCCGCAAACCGTAAACATGATCGACAAACGCTGCTTCGACAACATGGAAGCCAACGGCGTGTTCATCAACACCGGCCGCGGGCAGCAGGTAGTGGAGGCCGACCTGATCGCCGCTTTAAAGGAAAAACCGGGCCGCGCCGCCGTGCTGGACGTGACCTGGCCGGAGCCCCCCGCCCCCGGCAGCGAACTCTACACGCTGCCGAACGTATTCCTGACGCCGCACGCCGCGGGCTCCATCGGCAATGAAATACGGCGCATGGGCGAATATATGTGCGCAGAATACGAAGCCTTTGTTTCCGGCAAACCCACCCGTTATACGGTAACGGAAAAGATGCTTGAAACAATGGCATAAACGAAACCGCCGCGGCAGAGCTGTCCACGGCGGTTTTTCGAAAGAGAGATCATGGATCGGGAACGTCCTTCCTCTTTCATCATCAATAGGGCTGCCAGTACCTGATCTTGAGGATCGTATCTTTAAGCCAGCCGACCACGCGCTGCATGAAAGAGCCGTCCACCACCACCGAGGCGCGGATCTGAATGCCGCGGTAGGTCTCGAAGCTGCCGTCGTCCATGCGGTATTTGGCATACACAATGCTCACGTGGTTCACCGTAACGCCCTTGCCGCAATCCACGGTCACGACGCCGTCCGGCAGCGATTCGGGCAGTTCAAAGCCGTCGGCGGCGTCCAGCAGGCAGGTGATATTGTAGGTGCGGCCCGCCTCCATGCCGCCCTCCAGCGGCCTGCCGATATAGTCGGAGATGCCCATCGGCCCGTGTGATAGGCCGTAGGTCACGTTATCCGAAAGGATCTCAACGATCCGCGCGTACTGCGCTTCGCCGCATCCGGCGATATCGCTGTTGAACCGCACGCGCACCTGCCCGAGCTCGCGCGCCGACACTGCAGGCAGCAGACACCCGCAGAGCAGGACCAGCGCCAATGCTGCAGATACAAGTTTTTTCATATATATTTCTCCTTTTAG
>JAFRSZ010000288.1 GCA_017439205.1 Clostridia bacterium | reverse complement strand
GGTCGGAATATTGTAAAAATCGATCCCCCGCATATAACTCGCGGCGGTGAATCCCGCAAGGTCGCCCACCACGCCGCCGCCGACGGCGATCACGCAGTCTTTACGGGTAAAGCCGAGGTCGAGCATTTTTGAGAGCAGCGTTTCAAACGTGCGCAGGCTTTTGCTCTGTTCCCCCTGCAAAACGGTAACGGTAAAACCGTTTTTGCACTGTTCGCGAACCGTTTCCGCATATTGCGCCGGTACGCCGTTATCCGTTACGATCAGCGCTTTCCGGTTCAGGTTGAGCAGTTCTCCGGCCCGCCGCAGGATACCGCGGCTGATGACGATATCATAGCTGTTTGAATCCAGCGAAACGTGAATATCCATAAAACATCCTTTCGGTTTTATCGTGAAAGATCGATTTCTTCCGGGTAATGGCCGACGATCTTCAGCGTTTCGCAGCATACGGCAAGCTCTCTGCGCATTCTTACGCCCTCGTCGCTGCCCTGGTCGCCCTTTGCTTCAACGTAAAAATAATACTGCCAGGGTACGTCCTTTACAGGACGGCTTCTCAAAACACGCATATCGAAACCGTGTGCGGAAATGATATTCACGGCTTTTGCGAGTGCGCCGACCCGGTTGTTGACCGTAAAGAGCAGAATAAAGCTGTTGTCGGCGGTAACGTTTTCGTTTACGGATCTTGAGAATACGGCGAAGCGCGTTGTGTTTGCGGATTGTTCGTTGATATCATGGTCGAGGATCTGCAGCCCGTAAAGCTCCGCGGTTTCTCTGCTCGCGATCGCCGCTACTGACGTATCGTTCAAACGTGCTGTTTTCTGCGCGGCAATGGCGGTGTTTTCAGCGTTTTCAGCAGAAAAACCGTGAGCGGAAATGTATTCGCCGCACTGCATCAGCGCTTGCGGATGACTTATCACCTTTTTGATATCGGAAAGCCGCGCGTTGTTCACACCCAAGAGATGGTGCCTGATCGGCAATGAGTAAACGCCGTTGATGTAGAGAGAACCGGAAAACATCAGATCTGTTACCTGACCGACCTCGCCCGCAGTGCTGTTTTCAATGGGGAGCACGCAGCAATCGCATTCGCCGTTCTGAACAGCCGTATAAGCAGCAGTAAAATCGTTATAAGATACAAGCCGCCCCATGGGAAAAATACGTTTTGCGGCAATATTTGCGAATGCACCCTCAACACCGCAGAAAGCGATCCGCATTCCTTCAAGCAAAGCGCTCTGATATTTTTTTGATATATCTATAACGGAGCGAAGATAGCTTATATAATATGCGCCGATATCTTTATCTTCGATCAGCGCCGCATTCTTTTTGATCACCTGCGCCTCTCTTTCGGGATCGAAAACAGGAAGACCGTTTTCAGCTTTGTATCGAGCGATCTCATTTACGGCCCGCATACGTTCCTGAAACAGACGCGCCATTTCCCGATCCGCACGGTCTATCTTTTCTCTTGCATTTTCCAAAGAATGCATCATTATGCCTCCCTTACCCATTTTTTTATAAAAAAACCACCGTCTATTATTTCTAATAAGCGGTGGAAGAAAACACTATCTGAATTTCAGTTTCTGAAGTCCTCAATAATGTAATGTTCCATCGCGTTATTAAAATAATAAAAGTAAAAACCTGATTTGCCGGCGTAAAACATTACTCATTGCGACCTTTCTGAAATTTTATTAGATTCTATAATAAAAAATTAAATTTGTCAACACAAAATTCATTAAAGATTTGCAACAACGTTATGTTTGATTTCGTTTTCCTGCAAACTGCTTGAAAACTAAACGTATTGCCGTTATAATAATAACATGAAAAGGAGGCGCATCAGATGAGCAATATTATGATCGCGGGCGCAGGCCACGGCGGACTCGTTGCGGGCGCAATGCTTGCGAAAGCCGGACATAACGTAACCGTTTATGAGAAGCTTGCGAAAAAAGATCTGGGGCATGACTGGCAGGACCGTTTCACGTTTTCTCTGCTCGCGGAAGAACTCGGGATCGCCGAAAGCGATTTCACGGAGGATATCTGGGAATACCGCGGCGACTGCGCGTTTGTAAGCCCTGCGAAAAGAAAACGCGTTGTTATCAATTACAGTGAAGAAAACCGACAGAAGATCATGTGGCGCAAGCCGCTGATCAATATGCTTATTGAAAACGCCGAAAAAAGCGGCGTTAAGTTCCGCTTTGAAACGCCTGTGCTTGCGCCGATCACCGAAGGCCGTGCGGTAAAGGGCGTAAAAACAAAGGAAGGCAGCGTTTTTGCCGACCTTGTGATCGACGCCGCAGGTATCTTTTCACCGCTGCGCACCAATCTGCCGAAACATTTTCTGATCGAAAACACCCCGAAATACGGCGACGTGTTTTACGCTTACCGGGCATATTACAACAAAACGCTGAACTTAACGCTCGAGGCGCCCTTTGAAGTGTATCTGCGTCATGAAGGCGAACCCGGCCTTTCCTGGTTTTATACCGCCGATCAGTGGGTGGATATACTGATCGGCAGAACATATCCTCTTACCCGCGAAAAAGTGAATGAACAGCTGATGCTTTTCAGGGAAGACCATCCCTGGTTCGGCGATGAGATCCTGCACGGCGGTCAATTCGGCGTGATCCCGGTGCGGCGGCCGCTCACGCTGATGGTAGCCGACGGTTACGCCGCCATCGGCGACAGCGCCTTTATGACAACGCCGATGAACGGAATGGGCATCGATCTCTCCATTGAAGCCGGGCGTCTGTTGGCGGATACGGTCTTCCACGCCGAATCGGATCGTTATACCGCAGAAATACTCTGGGAATACAACCGTGATTTTCATATGCTTTTCGGCGCCGATACCGCAAAGAACGAAGGCCTGAAAAACGCGCTTCTTACGCTCCCCTCATACGGCGTGGACTTTTTGTTCGAGCAGGACGTGATACAGTCTTCCGATCTGTCCGGCGCGGGCAGGAATACGAATATCGCCGGTCTGCTCGGCAAGCTGACGCGCGGCATGAAGCGTCCGCCGTTTTTCGGCGCGATCATCAACGGTCTGATACACGGCAGCAAAGCCGCGAAACTGTATGCTTCCCCTCCGCTTTTCTACGATCTGAATAAAATCAACGATTGGAACAAACGCATACGCGCACTGGATATCGCGATCGATTCTCAATAAGTCTTTCGGCGCCGCACTTTTTCTGCGGCGCTCATTTTCTTTTATTTATGTAATTGACAAAAAAAACAGAACGGAATATAATAAAAATATCTTTCAGGCAAGGAGTGTGAGTACTATGGAAACAGGCGACGGCAGCACAAATTCCGGCGGACGAAGTTTGCGCTGTAATTCGGACGCGGACGTGCCCATACGCGGTGCTCACGCGGCCTTTCCGGCGTAATACGGCAGAGTAAGCTTACTCTGCTTCGCTCGGCTTTGTGTTACCTTCCCTACCGCTTATCAAGCTTAAAAAGGAGGTCAACACCATGGACGACGAAAAAGAAAGCCTTGTTGATCAGGCTTTGTTGCTGTTGGAGCAAAAGGATTATTCCGGGCTCCGTGCGTTCCTCGGCGAGCTGATGCCCGCCGATATCAATGAATTCTTTGAAGAACTGCCGGAAGAAAAACTGATCGTATTATACCGGCTGCTTCCCAAAGAGCTGGCCGCCGAGGTCTTTGTTGAAATGGATCCCGACAGGCAGGAATATCTGATCCGCGCCTTCAGCGACGCGGAACTGAAAGCCACTCTGGACGAGCTCTATTACGACGATACCGCAGATATCATCGAAGAAATGCCCGCCAGCGTTGTTAAGCGTATTCTCAATACCGCTTCGCCCGATATGCGCAAAGCGGTGAACGAGCTTCTGAAATACCCTGAAGACAGCGCGGGCAGCATTATGACGACCGAGTTCGTCCGGCTGAAAAAGAACTATACCGTACAGGATTCGTTCGATCTGATCCGGCACGTAGGTATCGACAAAGAAACCATTTATACCTGCTACGTTACCGACGATAAAAACCATCTGATCGGCTTCGTAACCGTAAAGGATCTGCTTCTCGCGCCTCTTCAGCGTTTGATCGAAGACATCATGACCGAGAACGTGATCGCCGTTAACACGCTTGACGATCAGGAACAGATCGCGATGATGTTCTCGAAATACGACTTCATCGCCCTGCCCGTTGTGGATAACGAAGAACGGCTTGTAGGCATCATTACGGTTGACGACGCCATCGACGTACTGCAGGAAGAAACGGAAGAAGACTTCGCGAAGATGGCGGCCATCACGCCCAACGACACCGAATATCTGAAAACGCCGGTTACCCGTATCTGGTTCTCCCGCGTGCCGTGGCTGCTTTTGCTGATGATCTCGGCTACGTTTACCGGCATCATCATCTCCAAATTTGAAAGCGCTTTGGCAGCGCTGCCGATATTAACCGCGTTTATTCCGATGCTGATGGATACGGGAGGAAACTCCGGCAGCCAGGCTTCCGTTACCGTGATCCGCGGTATTTCGCTCGGTCAGGTTGAGTTTTCCGATACCTTCAGGGTATTATGGAAAGAGATCCGCGTGGCGGTTTTGTGCGGCATAACCCTCGGCATCGCGGCGTTCGGCAAAGTTATGCTCGTAGACCATCTTATGATGGGAAAAGACGAAGTGAGCTGGACCGTTGCCCTTGTGGTATCGATGACGCTGTTTCTCACCATTTTCTGCGCAAAAATGATCGGCTGTTCCCTGCCGCTGCTTGCGAAGAAGATCGGCTTCGACCCTGCCGTAATGGCAAGCCCGTTCATTACGACCATTGTCGACGCGGTTTCGCTTGTTGTGTATTTCGTCATTTCAAGACAACTGCTCGGCTTGACTTAAGACTGCGAAAGCAGTCTTTTTTTTATGAAAAACAATACACTATCGTTATTATTTTAAAGATACATGATATTATAACGGATTGTGTCGGAAAAACGGCTATTTTGCAACAATCGTTTATTGATTTTTTTTATATGGTTTTGTAAAATATTTCTACTTATACTATGAGGTGCAAGTCCATGTTTCCGATCAAAACTGAACTGCTGACCATTCAGCGGAAAATCATCGCCTTCACGACCACAAAATCTTGGC
>JAFRSZ010000287.1 GCA_017439205.1 Clostridia bacterium | reverse complement strand
TAGTGATCCTGAAGCTCATCATCGAGGGGCTGAAGGTCGCCAAGCCGATGAACGGCGAGATCATATACAACCGCGTTACCGCGAAAGGCAAAGTGCTAACAAAAGACGAGATCTCCATTTCGATGCCGATGATCTTTCCGAGCGATGAAATGATGACCGTTTGCCTGCATGAGGTGAACGACATGAGCATGTCCGATCTCAGAAATTACATCATCGACCTTCGCCGCCGCTCCAACAGCACAAATACAAACGAGGTTATGTACGACATCGCGAAAGGTCAGCTGGTCGAACAAATGAAAAAAGGCCATGTGATCTCTCAGGGCGCTAAAATTCTGATCAACCAGATCGGCTCCAACCGCCCCGAACACTTCCGCGGAAAAAAGAAACGCGAATATGAGAGCATTCCCGCATCCGACCGTCTTCTGCCTGAAGATCTTATGCCGGGCACGGTAACGGTTTCAAATCTCGGTTCTCTCTATCCCTCGCTGCGAGGCAACCTGAATCTGCTTGAGATTTTGCCCGGTCAGGTCTGCGCCATCGGCCTCGACGCGGCGCAGGACAAGCCCGTCATCGTTGAGAACGACAAGGGTGAAAAAGAAATCGCCATCCGCAAAACGCTCGGCATGTGCATCGCCTTCGATCACCGCGCGATCGATTTCAACGAGATCATTCCGTTCGTTAAACATCTTGACGGCATCCTTGCCGATCCGCAGCAGGTTCTGTCGTGGATCAACTGACGCATCAAACCGTATGCTATTACTGACCGGTATCGCCGGTCAGTTTTTTTATAAAAAAGCGGAACCGTTCATTTACGGTTCCGGCATAAATAAATTTTATAATCAAATATCTACGGGAAGTAATCCCTTTTTCTCTTCATCGGTCGGGATGAATACAGGGTCTTCGGGGGAATGTTGTGTCAGCTTCATAAAGTCGACCTTCATCAGCGGGGTTTCCGGCAACTTCTTGACTTCGATGATCTCTTTCGGAAGGCAGAATTTGCTGAACTTCTTCTCGATCAGCTCCATCATCTCATTTTTGTAAACGTCGCGGTCGCCCACATTATCGTTATAGGAAACGTACATTCTGATGATCGGCTTGCCTTCTTTACTGAAGCCCTTCACAAGACAGCTCTCTTTTACGTAGCTGAGCTCGCTGAGCTTCATCTCAACGTCGCTGGGATACACGTTGTAGCCGGAAATGATGATAACGCGTTTTTTACGGCCGGAGAAATAGAAATAGTTGTCTTCGTCCTTACGGCCGAGGTCGCCAGAAAGCACCCATTTCTTGCCGTTTTCATCGGTGTAAAGACCTTCGCCGTTATGTCCGTCTTCGGTGTAATAACCCATCATGATCGTGGGACCGGCGATCACGATCTCGCCGACCTCGCCAAGCGGAACCGGCTTCTGGTTATCGTCCCAGATATCCATCTCTACGCCTTCCAGCGGATAACCGATGGAACCGTCTTTGTTGCCCCATTCCTCGTTTCTGTTCACGCAGCAAACGGAACCGACCTCGGTGAGACCGTAACCCTGACGAAGCCGCCCGGTGGCGCCCCATTTTTCTACGATCGCGTTAAAATCATCCATAATATACTGCGGCGCGTCGTCGCCTCCGCAAAAAGCAAGACGCAGATTGCGCAGCCCCTTATTGTCGAAGTGCTTCTCATCCATCAGCTTCTTGAACATCACGGGAATTCCGAGAATGCCGACCACGCAGTTGGTTCTTATAAGCCGGTTGAACATTTTTGCGTCGAAGTTCATCATCGGGATCAGCCGCGCGCCGTTGCACATGGGCATATGTACGGCAACGCACAGACCGAAGCAGTGGAACAGCGGGAGCACGATCACTTCGGAATCCTCGCCGGGACGGTGGATACGGTCCAGCTTCGACATGCGGTAAACGATCTCGTTGATATTACGGGACGAAAGCTTGATCGTCTTGCTTTTACCGGTGGTGCCGCCGCCGTTCAGATACACGGCGGGCGCGTCGGGATCGCAGTGATCCTGTACGTTGCATTTGCGGAAACGGTTCACCGCTTTCATATATTCTTCTCTTTTATTCAGCTTCGGGAAAACGCGCTTGAGGATACCCTCGCCCGCCTTGATGCCGAGCTCAGCCGCAAGATTTGAATAATCGGACGAATGGCAAACAAGCAGCGGCAGGTTCAGCCCGTTGAGCATATCGGTATACTTTCTCGCGAGAAGATCGAGCAGCATAACGCCCTTTGAATGAAGAGATGTGATCGTCTCTTCAACAACGTCGGGCGGCAGAAGCGGATGAATAAAGTTAACGATAACGCCAACTTTGTTCAGCGCATAAAACGCTGCGATGCTCTGTACGGTTGTGGGCATGAAAACGGAATAAACGTCGCCGGGCTTCAAACCGAGCTCAATACGGAAAAAGCCCGCAAGCGCGTCGATATCGCTGTTGATGCGCGTATTCAGGAACTTTTTACCGAGATGCTGCTGACAATAATACTCGCCGTACTCGTCGGTACAGGCTTTATAGTAAGCGTAGCAGCTCATATCTTTCGGTTCAACCATGTAATTCGCACCTTTCAAAAATGGTATAGTTAACAAATAGTTAATAATTATTTGTTATTGATGTAAATTTTACATTACATAATAAATAAATACATCACTCTCAGATTTATTTTTTTGGACTATATCGATATAGTCCGTTCAATTTTCATTTTGGACTATTGTCAGATACTTTAAAATGTGATATGATTATGACGATTTTGTTAAATAAAGTTATTAGGGGTGGTTTGAATGTCTGAAAATGAACGTGGCGCAACCGGGATCAAAAACAACCCCTTTATGCTTGTTACCGGAAGCTTCTATCCCGGCGAAGCGGAAGCTTTTTGTGAGAACGAGGAAGATCCCGAACGGCAGGCGCTCGCGAAAGCCGAGCTTCTGTACTTTCGCGGCGAGACGGCGGCCGCTTATTCGGCATTCAGAGCGTTATCCGAGAGCTCTTCCGACCGCATCGTGCTTGCCGCCACGCTCGGCACGGCGATCTCTTCCCTTTCGGGCGAAAATATTCTCGAGATCATAAAGCTTTACAATTCGGTAAAAACGCTGAACAATCTGATACCGCAGGATAATCCGGTAAAAGCCACGGCGAATACCTTTATGATCTATTTCAATATTCTGCTCCATAATTTCTCTGAGATCCGTTTCCCGCCGGTTGGCGCCGACGCTTTCAACGTTCCGGATTCGCTGAAACCCATGGCTTTTTACGCGTATACGCACTATCTGATCGAAACCGGCGATATCGGCCGCGCGGTTGGCATGGCGGAGGGCGCGCTGATCTTTATGGACAAGCCCTGCCCGATCTCTGAGATCTATCTGAGCCTGATCATCTGCCGCGGGTATATGCTGCGTAAGCTCTGGGATAAAGCGGAGTATTTTTTCCGTCACGCATGGTCTCTTGCCGCGCCCGATAAACTCATCATGCCGTTTGCAGAACATCGCGGCATGCTTTCGGGTATGCTCGAAAAATGCCTTCGCTTTGAAGAAAGCGCGGAGTATAAACGTATTCTTGAGCTCTCCAACCGATACCACTCAAGCTGGGTGACCGTGCATAACGAGCTGACCGGCGATAAAATTTCGGACGCGCTCACCGCGATCGAATTCAACGTGGCTTCCCTTGCCTCCAAGGGGAGTTCAAACAATGAGATCGCTGATTTGCTTGGCATCACCGTAAACAGCGTTCGCGCGCATCTGCGCAATATTTTCAACAAGCTCGGCATCGACAGCCGTAAGGAGCTTCATAAATACGTTCTTTAATTGTTAATAATCTGTAACCAGTTTATTATTTTTTTGTGCTGCCGATTGACTTTTTATTTATTATTAATATATTATTAATTTGTAATACTTTTGGGAGAAAAGAGGAAATAATATGTTACCTTCTGTACAAAACTTCAACTGTACGGAATATCTGAAACACTGCACCGGCAAATACGAAGACGTATATATGATGCAGCATTTCGGCGTGAAATACTACCGCTCCGAGATATTCCGCGACATTGACGCCATGTCCGCCTATTTTCAGAAAGACATCGGTTTGAAACCCGGCGACGTTTATACGGTCTTCATGCCCACTACGGTACAGGGCATCATCGCGTGGTACGCGCTGAACCAGATTGGCGTGATCACCAATTTCGTACATCCGCTGATGAGCACCGAGTTCCTGATCGAAACGCTCGACGACGTAGGCGCAAAGGGCGTTATGGTGCTTGATCTTCTTGTAAAGGATCACATTGAAGCCATCAATGAAACCGGGCTTCCCTGCCTTGTGTGCTGTTCTTCAGACTATTCTGAGGGCTATAAACGTTTCGGTTCCAAGATCGGCGAGGGCATCGTTAAGGGCGTGTTCCCGAAGTATAAAAACGCTACATATTATAAAGACGCCGTGCGCCGTTACACAAAGTTCGAGCCCAGCGTAAACAACGCCGACGATATCTGCGTTTATCTGAACGGCGGCGGCACAACCGGCAAGAGCAAAACCATAAAGCTCACGAACCGCGCCATCAATGAAATGGTGCAGCGCATCTCCAATATCGACGATATCCGCATTCCCGGAGAAGAAGCCGAGATCATCGTTCTGCCCATGTTCCACTGCTTCGGCCTTTGCGTTGCCATTCATATGGCGCTGTGCAATTCCGGACGCATCATTCCGATGATGCAGTTCGACGCCAAGATTTTCAACCGTCTGATGCGTACGAATTACGTCGTCGGCTTCGGCGGCATCCCGCTGATGTTCCAGAAGCTGATGAACGAAAAGCATTTCGACGGTCCGTGGCTTAAAAACATCCGCCTGATGTTCTGCGGCGGCGACGATGTGAGCGACGCTTTCATCGACGAATTCAATTCCTATTTCGAGAAATGGGGCGCAGAGGGACGTCTGCGTCAGGGCTACGGTCTTACCGAGATCGGCTCCGTTTGCTGCACTACAACCAATAAAGACTACAAACGCGGATCCATCGGACGCGCGATCGACGGCATTGAGGTTGAACTCTGGGACGATAACCATAAAGAAGTGCCGCTCGGCGAGATCGGCGAGATCGCTATTTCAGGTCCCACGATCATGAGCGGTTACTATACCAAGGACGGTCCCGACGACCTCGGCCTGTACGTTGATGAAAACGGCAAGAAATGGGTGCTTTCAGGCGACCTTGCGTATAAGGATGAAGAAGGTTATTTCTTCTTCTCAGGCCGCAAAAAGCGCGTGATCATCATTGCGGGTTACAACGTATACCCCAACGATATCGAAAAGAAGCTCGGCGAGCTCGATTTTATCAAAGACGTATGCGCCGTGCAGGGCTGGCAGGGTGAAAAGAGCATCGTAAGGCTCTATGCTTCCCTCAGCAAACCCGGCGACGAAGAAGAATACAAAGAGACGATCCGCAAGGTATGTGAAGACAATTTCTCGAAGTTCTACATCCCTCGCGAGATCATCTTCCTGAAGGAATTACCGCAGACCCCGCTGATGAAGGTCGATTTCATGAAGCTGACGCAGCAGCGGCCCGGCGATAAATTATACGAAGAAGCGTAAAAAGGAGTTGGTGAAACGTGATCCAAATCAATGCAAGACTCTGCAAAGACTGCAAGTACTGCATCAGGTTCTGCCCAAAGCAGATCCTTGAAACCGGAACGACACGCAATTCGAAAGGTCATTTCTATCCCATCGTGAATGCACCGGAGAAATGCATATCCTGCGGAATATGCGCAACCATGTGCCCCGAAGGGGCCATCGAGCTGCCTGCGAAAGGAGATGAATGACAATGGGAGAAAAACGCTTTATGAAAGGCAATGAAGCGATCGCCGAAGCCGCGGTGCGCGGCGGGTGCCGTTTCTTTGCGGGTTATCCCATCACGCCTCAAAACGAGATCCCGGAGTATTTTTCGTGGCGTCTGCCCGAAGTCGGCGGCGCTTACGTGCAGGGTGAAAGCGAGATCGCGTCTGTGAATATGGTATACGGCGCCGCCGCAATGGGCACGCGCGCCATGACCAGTTCTTCCGGCCCCGGCATCAGCCTGAAAGCGGAAGGCATCTCTTATCTTGCCGCAGCCGCGCTGCCTGCCGTGATCGTGAATATCAGCCGCGGCGGCCCCGGCCTCGGTTCCATCCAGCCCGCGCAGTCAGACTATCTGCAGGCAACCAAAGCCCTCGGTCACGGCGGTTTCCACGCAATGGTATTCGCGCCCAATTCTGCGCAGGAAGCGGTGGACGTGCTTTACGACGCGTGGGATTATGCCGAACGTGACCGCAACCCCGTGCTGGTCCTGATGGACGGCTGCCTCGGCAATATCATGGAAGAGGTTGAGCTTCCTCCCATGAAAGAGCTGAAGGATGAAGATCTGCCCGAATGGAGCCTTACGCGCCGCAACGGCCGCGACTGGCAGGGCAATATCACACCCATTTATACCGAGCTGATCCTCGAAGGCATCAACGCCGCCGCCGGCGATATGTATAAAGATTGGGAAGAAAACGACGTAAAGGTTGAAGAGTTTATGCTTGAAGACGCCGAATACGTTGTTGTTGCATACGGCATTGCCTCGCGCGTGGCAAAAGAAGCGATCCTGAATCTGAGGGAAAAGGGCTTCAAGGTCGGTATGATCCGCCCCATCACGCTGTTCCCCTTCCCCAAAAAGAGCATTAAGAACCTTGATTACGGCAAAGTAAAGGGCGTCATAGATATCGAGATGACCATTCCCGCGCAGATGCGCGACGATATCACGCTCCAGGTTATGGAGCGCTGCCCCGTATATGAGTACGGCCGTTCCGGCGGCTGCCTGCTCGACGACGAGGGCGTATACGAAGCGATCTATGAGATCGTAAGCGGAGGTGAATGATCATGGCTGAATATAAACGTTCTACACTGATCGCGGACGCGCCCAGCGGTTACTGCCCCGGCTGCCTGCATTCTCTTGCGACACGTCTCGTTTCCGACGTAATTGAAGAACTCGGCCAGGGAGATAATTCTCTGAACGTGATCTCCGTAGGCTGCTCTGCGCTGAACATCCTTTATTGGAACGGCGATTTTCTGAGTGTCGCTCATGGCAGAGCTCCTGCCGCCGCTACCGGCATAAAGCGAACCAATCCCGAGCGCCTTGTGTTTGCGTATCAGGGCGACGGCGATCTTGCGGCTATCGGTCTCGCTGAGATCATGAGCGCCGCCAACAGAGGCGAAAACTTTACCGTTATTTTCGCGAACAACCAGACCTACGGCATGACCGGCGGCCAGATGGCTCCCACCACGCTGATCGGTCAGAAAACCACCACCACCATTTACGGCCGCGATCCCGCAACCACCGGTTACCCGATGAAGATGTGCGAGCTGATCTCCACTTTGGAGGCTCCCGTTTACGTCGCGAGATTCGCGCTCAACTCCCCCAAGGGCGTGAACGACGCAAGAAAAGGCATCAAAAAAGCGTTCCAGCTGCAGATGCAGGGCAAGGGCTTTACCTTTGTTGAACTGCTCACAAACTGCCCAACGAACTGGCACATGACGCCTTTGCAGACGCTCGATTATATGAACACCAACACGATCCCTTATTTCAAACCCGGCGTATATAAAGACACGGAGGTGGATGAAGCATGAAACAGAGTTTCGTATTTTCCGGTTCCGGCGGTCAGGGCATCATGAGCGCGGGCATCACGCTGGCGCAGGCCGCGATCGACATGGGCAAGCATGCGACCTATCTGCCTGAATACGGCCCTGAGCAGCGCGGCGGCAGCGCGAAATGCACCGTTGTGATCAGCGACGAACCGATCATCTCTCCCCTTCCCAAGTTCTGCGACAACCTGATCGTGATGAATGAACTGGCGTTCGCAAAATACGGCGAAGACGTAAAAGAAGGCGGCATTCTGCTCTCCAACGCTTGCCGTATCGCCGATCCCGGCGAGCCCGAAAACGTAACCGTGATCTCCGCGCCCGTGGACGATCTTGCGCTCGAAGTGGGTAACCCGAAAACCGCGAATATCATTCTGATCGGCATTCTGATCGGCGCGACCGATATCGTATCGGAAGACGCTTTCAGGCTTTCTCTTGAAGAAAAGTTCAAAGCGAAAAAGCCCGAAATCCTTGAAATGAACCTCAGGGCTCTTGCAAAAGGCCTTGAGATCGGCAAAAAATACAAGAAATAATTACGGAGGTAAACAACATGGCAAAAATCGGTATCGGCACATGGGCCGGCAAACTTAACGTACGTCTTGCGCGCGGCGAAGTGAAATTCACGATCAGTGAAGCAGAAGACGGCGATTATAAGATCGACGTTTCCCTTCCCGGCGCGCTCAAATCCGCAAAAATCAACTTCTTTAATCTGAAAGAAGAAGAGGACGGCAAAACGATCTCCGGCGAAGGCACGATCTCAGTGCTTCCCGGCAGAAAGCTGACCGGCGCGTTCACGTTTGAAGACGACACTTTCGTAGGCGAGATCAAAGCGCCCGTTGTAGGCAAGATCAAGATCACCGACGGCAAACGCGTTTCGGAATAAGCCGAACGAACAAAAAAGGCTTGCTTCCTTTCACGGAGGCAGGCCATTTTTATTTATACTATAATGTTTTCAGGGATTGCAGTTGCTGCAGGGCGTATAGCCCATATCGATCAGCTGTTGTCTCGTATAAGTATCGGGAACGATCCACTTGTTTTCTTCGTTCATTCTTTTTACCGAAGGACATGTAGACCGATGAAGTACCTTATTCTTGATATGACAGACGTAAGTTATTATCGTATTGCCATCCGCAGCGCCTTCTTCATCGTCCGTTTTTATCTCTTCCAACCCAACGGCAGCGCGCAGAATCGCTCTTGCGTCAGCCGCGGTCACGGTTCCGCTGCGATCCACGTCACAGGCGATAAACTCCGGCGTATCGGCCGCGAAATCTTCCAGATCCACGGATCTGCGCAAAGCAAGCCGGGCGTCGGCAGCCGTGATATTGCCGTCGTTATCAGGATCACCGAGCCGGTACCGGGTTACATTGTCGCCGGCGCCGATCTTTTCGGTTTTGGTTGCGCCGCACAGTGTACACGTAAAGGTTTTTTCTCCCTGTTCAGTTGCCGTTACAGGCACAGTGATAACGCCGCCGTCCCATGTGTGATCCGCAGTTTCGACGTGCGAATTATCACGGGAGCAAACACGCTGATGCTGCAGGTCATCCAGTTTCGTCCATGCGCTCCAATCGTGACCGAGCGGGCCAGTTTCATTATCGGAGTACCCGTAACGACAGAGCGTACACGCATAGGATGTATAACCGGGATCTGTACAGGTAGGCGGGTAAACAGTAACTTTGAACACATGCGCGTCGGGATCCTCCTTGATCTCCTTTTCCGTTGTTGCGCCGCAGCTCTTCACGGTACAGCGGAGAAGCATGGTTCCGACGGTACTGCAGGTAGGTTTAACTGTAACAGTGCCTTTATCCCACGAATGAGGAACGGTTTCTTTCGGTATCACTTCACCTTTGTTAAGTACGGAACGGCAACGGGCACAAACCGTATCGCCCGTATATCCGTCCTGATAACAAAGAGCGTTTTCCGCAAGAATGATCTCGGTTCCGTAATCGGCATGATTATCGGGATCGATCGGCGTTTCCGTTTGCGCTGTAAGCACTTCGCTGCAGGTTGCGCATATGATCCCTTCTGTAAGACCAGGTTCACTGCAGGTAGCGGGAACTGCGGGGACGACCTGCGGCACGTGCTTATGTTCAGGCGATTCACCGGGGATATATTGCGTTTTTGCGATCGGATATGCGGTTTTGAATTCTTCGGTCAAAAACTGATCTTCCGATTGATGTCTCTCAAAATCGTTTGTACCACGCAGCAGGTAACGCGGCGTTTTTATACCGGTCGCGTCCCATGTGCTGTCGCAATTATAATACAGATCTCCGAGCTTCACAATGTTCCATGCGTGCGCTTCGCCTTCGCCGTTATCCTTGATCCCCCAGCCGGTAATGATCCGGCAATCGATACCGAGCTTCTGCATAAAGAGGTAAAACAGATTCGCATACCCCTGACAAACGGCCGTTTTGTTTACAAGCGCGGCGTATGCGGAATATTTGAGCTTATATGAATCGTCATTCAGATTCTTATAATCGTATACCACATTTGCTGTGATATACCCGTATACGCGAACGATCTTCTCATAATCCGTAAGGCCGTCAAGCGCCATTTCTTCAAGCGCCTGTTTAACGGCATCGTCAAGCTCGGTTTCCTGTTCGGCCGTGGTATAATACTCCATCACGACAGTTCCGGACACCTGAATCACGTCGGCGTCTGGATCAAAATAATACTTGGGGATATTATATCCGTGATGTCCTACGTGCTTATAAAGGTAGTCGCCGCCCTTCAGCGTGCCGTCATGCTGAAACACAAACGCGAACAATTCCGAAAAATACTTTTCGATCTTTTCGTTGATGTGTGAAAGATAGGCTTCCCCATACTGTTCGCGTAGATCCTTTAAAGATACTTCAATCGTTACGGGAATATCTGTTTCACGCGCGATCATCTTATCTCTGATTTCAGAAAACGACGCAGCGCCGCCATCTGAGGCAGCGCCGCTTACAGGTAAACTGAATGAGACAAGAATACACAGCGCCATCAATACCGAGATGATCTTACTGCATTTCTTTGTCATTACTGTTTTGCTCCGTTCACGAAATTTTCAAGGACCTTCGCGGATACGGCAAAGCATTCCGCAATGCCCTTTTCATTGAGGTTGTCATAAGAATCAAGGCGGGTGTGATAATACCGCTCAAGCTTGTGGTTGAGGCCGGTGATGCCGGTCGCACGGAAACCGGCTTTATTGAACGCGGCGTTATCGGTCGCGCCGCCGGGGAACGGAACCATGCCGTGGATACAGGGTATGCCGAGCTGCTCGGCGCTTTCCATAAACAGATCGGAAACGTCCTTATCCGAAGGAACGGTACCGTTCAGATCTCGGTAGTTGGTCATCAGGTATTTGGGATCATGGATGGTATCGTATGAATAGATGAACGTGGGAACGTCCTGAAATTCTCCCTTGTGGGCTTCGCACCAGGCAAGAGAACCACGCAGGCCCGCCTCTTCGGAGCCGCAGATAATCACGCCGATCTCGGTATCTTCAAGCTCGATGCCTTCATCCTGCAGCGCCTTCATAAGCGCGATGCCCATGTAGCAGCCTGTAAGGTTGTCGTTTGCGCCGTCAACCACTCTTTTGTAATTTACCATGCCGAAGAGCAGTAAAACGAACGGTACGCAGATAAGACCCCAGAGCGCGCATTTCTGCAAGGCGCCGTCAACCCCCATAAAGAGCTTACCGCTGCATACGGCGATGATCGCGAGAACCAGATAATACAGCAGGCTGCCGATGCCGAGGAAAATGTGGATATCAAAGCCTACGCCGCCGAACATATAGTTTACGGGCCACTCCCATGCAGCGTCGGCATGGCCGTTAAAGAGAATGCGGCGTTTCACTTCGCCCTTGCAGCTTTTGATCGCTGTTACGTTATGACCTGTTTTTTTCTTAAAGAGAAAATCAATAAACTTTTTATACAGACCGAACTGCAGCACCATGGTAATCACGGCGAGGATCAGCAGCAATGCTGAAATAAGCGGGGCCACAAACATCAACCCGATCGCGATCATACAGAGAATGATATCAATGGTGATCCATCCGTAAAAAGAACCGGGATGCTCCTCAAAGCTCTCTATGCTCACTCTGTCCGCACCGCAATCCTCTTTTAACACCTTAGCCATGTATTCGCACGCCTGCTTTTCGCCTTCGCTGCCGGGATCGCGTTTGCCGAGGTTTTTGCAGATATACGTGATCTCTTTAACGATATAATCGGCGTATTTCTTTTGATTGTCGATAACAGAAGAAAGATTCATAAAAACATCTCCTTAATGAAATATATATTATTGTACAAAAACAAGGGAAACATGTCAATTAATAATCCGTGAATAATAATAGATATCAAAAATTGAAATATTCACGAACCTTATCAAAATTGCGGATACCGAGAATCAAAGCTTTGAAGAAACCGACGATACGCCGTACAAGCTCGGTAAGCGGATCGGGTTTCACAACCTTGATATCCGAACCGATGCTCTCTTTCGCGTTTTCCGCATTATAAGAAAACTTCGCGTAGGCCCCGGCGTGGTCTGAACAGTTCCTGCCCTGAGCGTCCGTGATCCAGACATATTCGAATTCGGTGCACGTAAGCGTTACGCCGCCGCCGTCTTTATACAGAAACCGCTCAACGGAATCCCATACGCCCCATTTATCTGTCCATACGCCGCCGTTTGATTCAATAAAAGAGGAACAATCGGTATAATCGCCGCCGTTATAGAGTTCGGTCCACGCATCCTTGAGGCCGCAGCCGTCAATCAGCGTTTCCTTCAGCAGACTGTTATCGTTGAAAACAAACGCGTTAAAATCGCCGGTAACGATCACGGGGCGTGAAACGGTGCGCAGATTGATACGCTGGGCAAGCTGACGGAAATTGTCCTGTCGCGCTGCAACGCTGCCCTCGTCGCCGTACGCGTCGGCATGGATGTTGTAAAAATCCACGAATACGCCGTCGGCCACCTCGATGCAGACATAGGTGATCCCCTTCTGCGAAAACTCATCGGCGCCGTCGTCGGCAATACCGTACAGCGAATTCCACGTAATATGCTTTTCATTATACAATGGCATGCTTCTGGTGAATACGTTCGTACCGTCGCCGTAAGGCACGCCGCCGTGGTGACTCGTCTGATACGCGTAATCCGGAAGCGCTTCGACCAGCGTATCGTGATAACCGAAATCTTCCTGCGTGGCGAAAATATCGTATGCGTGATCGGAAACAAACGTGCCGATCACCTTCTGGTTGTTTTTGACGTCCGTACGCTCATCGCCGAAGACAAAGCTGATATCGGGCAATCCCGCAACGTTCTGACAGAAAGCGGTGAACTCGCCCACGGGGGCTTCGGCTCCGCCGACGATGGATGCACATGAGAACACAAGCAATACGGCAAGAATCAGAGATAAACCTTTTTTCATAAATAACACGGTCCCTTCTTATACAACACGAACGCCGATCACGGCTTTTTCACCGTTCACATCCCATTCTTTAGCGTTATGTTCGGGCGTGCCGAGCGAAACGCTGTCCGCCAACACGTCGCCGCCGATGTCGGAAGCATACTTCCCTGCGATCTCGCGGATCTTTTCGCTGCCGTCGATCACAACGGCGATATGGTCGGTCACGTTAAAGTCGCAGTCTTTACGCATGGTCTGGATCTTTGAGATCAGCTCGCGCACAAAGCCTTCGTCGATCAATTCCTGCGTAAGTTCGGTATCCAGAGCCACTGTCACGCCGTTATCGGATACGGCGAACGCGTTGCTTACCTGTTCGGTGGTGATCAGAAGATCTTCTTCCGTAAGCTCGATATCGCCGATGGAGATCGACAACGTGATATGCCCACAGGTATCAAGCTCTTTTTTCGCCGCGGTTCCGTTCAGCCCCGCAAGCAGATTGCGGATCTCGCCGAGGTTTTTACCATATTTCGGTCCGAGCGTTTTCAGCTGCGGCTTGAAGGTGTAAGAAAGAAGACCGTCGGAATTATCTGCGAATTTTACTTCTTTTACGTTGAGCTCATCTCGTACGATCGCAGAGAATTCTTCTCCGATTGCATCAAGCCCAACGACCGTGATACTGTTCAGCGGCTGACGGTTCTTGATGTTCGCGCCGTTTCTCGCGGCTCTTCCGAGCTCGACGATGGTGCGGACCTCTTTCATCGAAGCTTCCAGTTTTTCATCGATACGGTCTTCTTCAACCGCGGGGAAACAGCACAGATGTACGCTTTCAGGCGCACCGGCATCCACGGAACAAACCAGATTGCGGTAGATATCGTCCGCCATGAACGGAATGAAGGGCGCTGCGGCCTTCACGGTCGTAACAAGCGCTGTATAGAGCGTCATGTATGCGTTGAGCTTATCCTGCGTCATGCCGGAAACCCAGTAGCGCTCACGGCTGCGCCGCACGTACCAGTTTGAAAGCTCATCCGTAAACATATCGAGAGCGCGCGCCGCTTCGGGAATACGGTAATTCATCATATTCTCGTCCACGGTCTTCACCATGGTGTTCATACGGGAAAGCAGCCACTTATCCATTACGGAAAGCTTATCGTATTCGAGCGAATGCTTTGAGGCGTCGAACGCGTCGATGTTGGCGTAAAGAACGAAGAACGCATAGGTATTCCAGAGCGTGCCCATGAACTTGCGCTGCCCTTCCATCACGGCCTTCCCGTGAAAACGGCTGGGCAGCCAGGGCGCTGAATTCGTATAGAAATACCAGCGGATGGCGTCTGCGCCGTAGGAAGCAAGCGCTTCGAACGGATCTACGGCGTTGCCCTTGGATTTGCTCATTTTCTGGCCGTTCTCATCCTGTACGAGGCCGAGAACGATCACGTTCTTATACGCGGGTTTATTGAAGATCAAAGTGGAGATCGCGAGCAGCGAGTAGAACCAGCCGCGGGTCTGATCTACCGCTTCACTGATGAAATCCGCCGGGAACTGACGTTCAAACAATTCCTTATTTTCAAACGGATAATGGTGCTGCGCGAAAGGCATCGCGCCGGAATCGAACCAGCAGTCGATCACTTCGGGAACGCGTTTCATAACGCCGCCGCACTTTGGGCATCTGATGGTCACCTCGTCGATATACGGGCGGTGCAGCTCGATATCGTCCGGGCAGTTATCGCTCATTTCCTTCAGTTCTTTGATGCTGCCGACGCAGTGCCTGTGGCCGCAGCCGCACTCCCAGATGTTGAGAGGCGTGCCCCAGTAACGGTTGCGCGAAAGCGCCCAATCCTGTACGTTTTCGATAAAGTTGCCGAATCTGCCCTTGCCGATGCTTTCGGGGATCCAGTTGATCTCATTGTTGTTGCGAACAAGGTCGTCGCGCACCGCGGTCATTTTGATGTACCAGGATTCACGCGCGTAATAGAGCAGCGGCGTGTCGCAGCGCCAGCAGTAGGGATAATCATGCTCAAACTTCGGCGCGCTGAACAGAAGGCCGCGCGCGTCCAGATCTTTCAGGAACAGCGGATCCGCGCTCTGTACGCCTTCCTTGATTTCTTTCTCGCTGGGTTTGGCGCGGCTACCGATAAAGGGGTCTGCCGTCATATACCCTTTGAGGTCGACGAACTGAATGAACGGTAGATCGTAACGGTTGCCGACCCGCGCGTCGTCTTCACCGAAAGCGGGTGCGCAGTGTACGATACCGGTACCGTCGGACATCGTTACGTAACCGTCGCACATTACGAAATGCGCTTTTTTGTGCTGTTTTTCGGCCGCTTCGGCGGCGCAGGCATAAAGAGGCTCATATTCTTTATATTCAAGGTCTTTGCCCTTGCATACGGAAATGATCTCATACGCGGGGGTGCCGTTTTCTTTATCGGCAAGATGTCCGAGAACGGTATCGAGCTGCGCTTTTGCGAGAATATATGTGTAACCGTCCGCGGCTTTTACCGTGGCGTAATCCTCATCCGGATTCACGCACAGCGCGGAGTTGGAAAGAAGCGTCCAGGGCGTAGTGGTCCATGCGAGGAAGTACGCGTCTTCACCTTTTACCTTGAACCTCACGATGGCGCTGCGCTCTTTTACCGTTTTATAACCCTGCGCAACCTCATGCGAAGAAAGCGGCGTACCGCAGCGCGGGCAGTAAGGTACGATCTTAAAGCCCTTGTAGAGGAGGCCGCGGTCCCATATGGTTTTCAGCGCCCACCATTCAGATTCGATATAATCGTTATGGTATGTAACATAGGGGTTCTCCATATCCGCCCAGAAGCCGACGGTGGATGAGAAATCTTCCCACATGCCCTTATATTTCCAAACGCTTTCTTTGCACTTTTCAATAAAGGGCGCGAGGCCGTACTCTTCAATCTGTTCCTTGCCGTCGAGCCCGAGAAGCTTTTCCACTTCGATCTCAACCGGAAGACCGTGCGTGTCCCAGCCGGCTTTTCTCGGAACCATGCAGCCCTTCATTGTGCGGTACCGCGGGATCAGGTCTTTGATGCAGCGCGTGAGCACGTGCCCGATGTGCGGCTTGCCGTTCGCGGTGGGCGGCCCGTCGTAAAAAACGTAGGATCTGTCTTCTTTATGGGCTTCTATGCTTTTTTCAAAGATATGCTCGTCCTTCCAGAACTGCTCTATCTTTTTTTCGCGTTCTGCGAAATTCAGGTTCGTTGATACTTTTTCGTACATATCATTGCCTCGCAAAATAATAATATAACTATTATATAATAAAATAACAGCATGTGTTTGTCAAGTGGATTTTGCCTGTATACGGCACCGATTCTTTCCTGTCGGCATATACTTACCGTGAGGAGGTAAACAACATATGAATCAAAAAAAGAAATATGCGGTGATCGGCGGCGACACACGCTTATATTATACAGCTTTGCATCTGGCGTCTCTGGGGCTGCCTGTTCTATCTGCAGGATCTGAGCTGCTCGAAAAAGATAAGCACTGTTTTACTGAGGCTGACCTTGCCACGGCGTTACAGGCAGATACGTTACTGTTCGGGCTGCCGTTCAGCAAAGACGGTACTCTGGTTCACGCGCCGTTCAGCGAAGCGCCGATCCCGATAAAAACCGTTATTGATCATGTTTCACAGAATCAACGGATTTTTGCGGGGATGCTTATGCCCGCCGCTGCGGCTTCCTTACGGGAAAAAGGAGCCGAAATCATAGATTACTATAAGGATATGCCGTTAATACTGTATAACGCCATGCTGACCGCGGAAGCGATTACCGGCATTCTGATCGGTAAACTCCCATGCGCTCTTTTCGGCGCGCATATCGCGATAACGGGATACGGCAGAATAGGGTTCTATCTGGCACGCAGTCTCAAAACAATGGGGGCAAATATTACGGTTTTCGCCAGAGATCCGATCCAGCGCGCAAAAGCCAGAACCGTAGGGATCTCGGCTGAAACGTTTGACGCGCTGAACAACGGAAAAGCATCCTTCAGAGCCCTTGTGAACACCGTGCCGAGTCAGATCATACGTGAAACCGAGCTCGACAACCTGAATCCCGACTGCCTGCTGATTGAAGCTGCGGGAGCGCCTTACGGCATTGACGCAGACGCTGCTGCAAACAGGAAAATGAATTATTATCTTGCCTCCGGGTTGCCCGGCAAATACGCGCCGGAAAGCGCAGGCAGATTTATTGCAGAAACGATTTTGCGCATGGAACGGGAGGTGACAATGTATGCATCCCCTTAACGTCGGTTTTGCTCTTACCGGATCGTTTTGTACGTTTCGTCGGGTCCTGCCTGAAATGCAGAAGCTTGTTGACGCCGGTTACAACGTAACGCCGATCATGAGTTATAACGCCCATTCTCTTGACACACGTTTCGGAAAAGCAGAGACCTTCAGAAACGAGATCGAAAAGATCACAGACAGCCGTATTATCGCAACGCTTACGGATGCGGAACCCATAGGCCCGAAAAAAGCGCTGGATATTCTTTTGATAGAGCCGTGCACCGGGAATACGCTTGCGAAACTTGCCGCGGGCATCGCCGATACGCCGGTTACCATGGCTGCAAAATCACATCTCAGGAACCTTCGACCTCTCTTGATCGCCATATCGTCCAACGACGCGCTTGCAGGCGCAGCGAAAAACATAGCGATGCTGCAAAACTACAAAAACGTGTTTTTTGTTCCTTACCGGCAAGACGCTCCCGAAGAGAAGCCGAATTCCATCGTTGCCGATTTCTCACGCACTGCGGATGCGATTACAGAGGCATTGCAGGGGCGTCAGATTCAGCCTTTGCTGCTGCAATAAACACCAGTTTAAGTATACGAATGTTAAAAAGCTGCTTTCCCATCACGGGAAAACAGCTTTTTTTCGTTGTGCGCCCGGCATGGGCAACGACTTGGCGGTGAAAGTCCGCTACAGACTCGGCAGTAGGAACTGTTAGCCAAAGGCAAGGGTGTCCGTCGTGAGGCGGAATCTGAAGGAAGCCGGATTCGGAAGAAAAAAAACTTCTGAGGGCAAAACCTCGGTCTGACGAACAGGAACCGCATAGAAGGCGGCGCAAGGCGGACGAGTTTCCAACACAAAACGAAGTCCGATACTGCCCGGACCTTGCGACGTAAATGCGGCAGATATATGAG
>JAFRSZ010000286.1 GCA_017439205.1 Clostridia bacterium | reverse complement strand
TCTTCAACGCCATGGGCGTGGATTACATCGAATCCGATTTTTATGGCTGTGGTGGAGAATTGAGCGTGATTTTGAATGCCATTGCGGCGTTTCTTGAAACGCAGCCCTTTGATATCATTCGCATTTCCGAGATCCATAACGACGGTGAGATCGAAACGATGGAGCGGCAGAAGGTGAGCTTCTGCCAGAACATCTATTCCGGCGCGAAGGCGTACGCGATGACCGCCGTGGGCATATTGTACGATATGGGCCTCGTGAAGCCGGAGGATAAGATCTGCGATATCTTTGCCGATGAGCTTCCCGCCGGTATGGACGAGCGCTGGGGCCTTGCCACCGTGGATATGGCCTTAAAGCACCGGTTGGGCATTCCGGGCGGGTTCCTCGATATCGACTGCGCGCGCATTTCCGATTTCGGCGAAGACTTTCTGAAATACATGTTCACCTATCCGCTGGCGTATACCCCGGGCACTGAGGAGCGCTATGCGGACGGCTCCACCTATCTGCTCTCGCGCGTGGTGTCGAAGCTCACCGGCGAGAAGCTGGATGATTTTCTGTGGCGCACGCTGCTTTGGAAGCTGGGGTATCAGGAGATGGCGTGGAGCCACTGCCCCAAGGGCTACCCGATCGGCGCCACGGGGCTGTACGTGCATTCCTCCGATTACGTGAAGATCCCGTATTTGTATCTGAAAAACGGCGTTTACCGCGGCGAGCGGCTGCTCAGCGAAGAATGGGTGAAAATGGCGCTGGAACGCGAATATACCTTTGAGTGGGACGTTACCGGCCGCTGGTTTTATAAGGGCGGCATGTACGGTCAGAAGATGATCGGTTATCCTTATCAGAACCGCGCGGTCGCGTTTCAGGCCTACGGCGCGAATTCGGATATCCTTGCGCGCTTTATTGCGGATTACAACGGTTGAGCCGGTCGCGTCGTTTTTGACGCGCTTGAAAATATGCTTATGCTTTCGTTTTATCTTGCGTTAATTGATGAAGAAGAACAAAAAGAAAAGTTTGTGATCCTGTACGAGCGGTACCGCGGTCTGATGCTGAACGTGGCGTACAAGTATCTCAACGACCGGTTTCTGGCGGAGGACGCCGTTCACGAGGCCTTTCTTTCCGTTGCCAAAAGCATGGATAAGGTCGGCGACGTCGACAGCGCCGAAACGCGCGGCCTGCTGCTCACGGTCACAAGGTGCTGCGCCGTGAATCTGTACCATAAGTTCAAGGGCGAAACGCCGGACGACGATACGGTAAATGGAAAAAGCGAGGGCGAGGCCCTTTCGGCGGAAAACGAGTTTATCGCTTATAACGACGCGGCTGAACTGAAGAAAGCGGTTATGGAGCTTCCTCCCGCTTACCGTGAACCGCTGCTCCTGCGCGTCGCCTACGGCTATTCTTACAAGCAGATCGCGAAGCTGCTGGGGATCAGCGTGGAAAACGGCCGAAAACGGGTGGAGCGCGCAAAGAAAATGCTGGGGCTGTAAAGTTTTTTTGTCACGTTTTCACCTTCGCGGCGGATATAATTTACGGAGGGATGAGAAATGGAGTACGCTTCAAGCGCCTTTCGCGACGTCTGCATACAGGCAGCGCTGGAGCTCGCGCAGGCGGACGCGCTCGCAGCGGCGCAGATGCCGGAATTCGTTCCGAGCGCGCGTTTTACCCGTCGTATGCGCCGTTTGCTGCCCCACGTGAAAAAGAACAAATACCGCTCGCTCACTACCGCCGCAAGGGTCGCTCTGGTCGCCGCGCTGCTGGCGCTGCTCGCCCTTTCCGCGGTGGCTGCAAGGCATTACGGCTTTTCGCTCTTCAATTTGGGCTCTTACGGCCTGTTGGATTTGAATAAACAGACGGATCAAAATGTGGAGCCGCTTGTATACGGCTATATCCCGGAAGGTTTTGTTCTTACGAAAGAAAAGTATGAAGAAATGGGATATGTGTATTTGATTTTTTCAAATGAACAGGGTTCGATGATTTCTATTTCAAAACGTACTACATACAGTACGGTATCGGTTGATACTGAAAACAAAGAAATCTATACCGTTGAAAAAGACGGAATTGAATATACAATCCTTTCTTCACCTGAACGTACTTCTGTATATTGGATGAATTCTGCGAATGGGATTCTGTATGAGATTGTCGGTCCGATTGATGCGGAAACGTTGTTGAAGGTCGCCGAAGATGTAAGATAACAAATCTTATGCTGAACGGCAACAGAAAAAGACTCCGTTGGGGTCTTTTTTTTTCAGAATGATTTTCAGTTTTTTTTGTCACATTTTCAGTTTTTTACGGATTATATACATAAAAGGAGGTGATTTATGATGATGAACAGAAAGCTGAAGGCGGTTTTATGCCTGCTGCTCTGTGCCGTATGCTGCGTGCAGATGCTTGCTGTCGTCTTTGCTTCCGGTTCGGATGAGACTGCACCGGAGGAGACGCGATATACTAATATTGACAGTTGCGCCTGTGTTTGCTATATTTCCGGCCTTACGTTATACGCGTCTGCCGATTTGCATGCCAAAAGAACGATGAGCCTCAGTATCACATGCGAGCTGCAGAAACTGAAAAGCGGCGATTACGAGACCATCAAAACGTGGTCGGCTTCTGATTACGATATGGAGATCTCGTGGAGTGATTCCCGCCTCATAAACCTTTTTGCGACTTATCGCATCAAAGTTACGTACACGGCAGGCGCCGAGAGCGTGACGCTTTACGATTACGCTTGATCTCAGAGCAAAACCAACGGTATCATCCGGTGCGCCCCCGGCAGTAAAAACCGGTCGGCGCATCGGGTGATGCGCGAACTTCAAAACCGACGTTTTTTCGGAAAGGACGGAAAACAAATGACGGAGTATGAAAACGGAGCGCCGTATGCGGACGAGGATTGGGACC
>JAFRSZ010000285.1 GCA_017439205.1 Clostridia bacterium | reverse complement strand
ACGGCGGCGCAGCTGCCCTTTTACCGCAAAAAGCCGAAAAAGGCGGCGCATATCCTGCTGATCGCGGGCAAGGCGCTGCTGGGCGTCGGTTTCGCCGTCGTCGCGCTGGCGGGGCCGGTGCAGCTTCGCATCGTGCAGCCGCTGATGATGGCATTGTACGCCGCCCTGCTCACGGACGCCGCCGCGGACGCGCTTTACAGCCTTTACTGCGCGGTGCGCAAAAAAGAGCGTTCGTTCTGCGTCGCAAAGGCGGCGAGCCTGATCTGCGGCGCGGCGTTCCTTGTTTTCGGAATCGTGAATATGCAGACGGTGAAGCCGAATTACCACGTATACACCTCCGAAAAGCTGCAGACGGCGCACACCTTTGTTTTTCTGGCGGACCTGCACGTGGGCAGCGCTCAATCCGAAAAGGTGAACGAAAAAACGGTTGCCGACATCAAGGCCCTGCGCCCCGATTTTACCGTGCTGGGCGGCGATATCGTGGACGATTACACGACCAAAGAAGAAATGGAAACCGTTTTCCGTCTGTTCGGCGGGCTTGACACGCCCGTGTACTTTGTTTACGGCAACCACGACCGGCAGGGCCACGCCGAATACGCCGGGGGACGCAAATTCACCCCGGAGGAGCTGGAACGGACGCTGGCGGACTGCGGCATCACCGTGCTGAAGGACGGATTTGTGCAGATCGCGCCGGACCTTGTGCTGCTGGGCCGCGAGGATATCTCGGAACCGGCCCGCGCCGACGCCGCCTCCCTTGAAAACCCCGCGCCGGGGGCGTACCTGATCGTGGCCGACCACCAGCCCGCGCAGTTCAGACAGAACCTTGCGGCCGGTACGGACCTGCAGGTCTCCGGCCACACCCACGCGGGGCAGCTGTTTCCGCTGCAGGCGATGTACCGCCTGATCGGCTACTGCTCCGGCGATTACACCGAGGGCGACGCCACGCTGAACGTCAGCTCCGGCGCCTGCGGCTGGCGCATGCCGATCCGCACCGACGGACGGTGCAATTATGAGGTGATCACGCTGGAACCGAAAGCGTGAAACGCTCAGATTACAATTTGCCAAACAGATCCCGAAAGGAGACAGATCTATGTATTATGAAAACCTGAAAAAGCGCGTTCTTCGCAAGCTGGAAGAGGCGCTGCACATTTACGAAAAGCTGGTCTTCACCAAGGTGGGGGAGCTTGAAAACGCCGAAGGCCTGCTTACGCAGGAGCATCTCAGAAGCGTGCCCGAAACCGGTTTCAGACCCATCCGCAGAGGCGAAAGCTGGGGCGGCGAGTGGATGAACCTCTGGGTCCGCGGCAGCTATACCGTGCCCGAAGAACTGGCGGGGCAAAAGCTGTATGTCGTATCCGCCTGCGGCGGCGTGGAGCAGATGTTCTTCCTGAACGGCGAGCCCAAGGGGCTTTTCAACACCAAAAACCGCGATTTCATCGGCGGCAGCCACGCTTCGCAGTACCTCGGCGAATACAAAGCCGGTGAAACGGTATCGCTTGCCTTCGAGTGCTACGCGGGGCATTTTTGCGTGGATACGTCTCCCTACGATAACTATGAGTATCCCGATATCCCCGCCGGGGATTACGCGCATGTGTATAACGGCGCCGAGATCTGCACCCGCAACGACGATATCTTTACCCTGATCTTCGATATCCGCGAGCTGCTGGGCGCGGCGCAGCACCTGCCCGATACCAATTTCGTTTCGGCCCGGGCGCAGAAGGCGCTCGAGAAGATCAACGAGGTGCTGGTGCTCTACCCGAAGCACGCCTCCGACGAGGCCGTTGCGGAGGGTGTGCGTAAGGCGCTCGCGATCTCCCGTCCGTTCTTCACCGGCGGCAACTCCCGCGTGTTCGGCCGCGTGGGCATCATCGGCCATTCGCACATGGATACCGCGTGGCTGTGGCCGGTGAGCGAAACGGTGCGCAAGTGCGCCCGCACCTACGCCAACGCCCTGCGGCTGATGGAGCAGTACCCCACATATAAGTTCATCCAGTCCTCCGCGCTGCATTCCGAGTGGATGAAACAGTATTACCCCACGATCTTTGAAGAGATGAAAAAGCGCGTGGCCGAAGGGCGCTACGAGCCCAACGGCGGCGTGTACGTGGAGTGCGACTGCAACATCACCTCGGGCGAGCTGATGGTGCGCCAGTTTCTGAAGGGGCAGCAGTTCACCCGCGAAAACTTCGGCTACACGGCGGACAGCTTCTGGCTGCCCGACACCTTCGGTTACAACGCCAACATCCCGCAGATCATGCGGGGGAGCGAGGTAAAATACTTCTACACCACCAAGATCAGCTGGAACGAGCAGAACAAGTTCCCGTTCGAGAGCTTCGTATGGAAGGGCATCGACGGCAGCGAGGTGCTCACCCACTTCAACCGCACCCACTGCTGGCCGGACGTGGACGATACCGCCGCCTGCGTGCGGGAGCTCACGCTGAAGGATTCCACCGACCTGCGCCTGCTGGCCTACGGCTACGGCGACGGGGGCGGCGGCCCCACCCCGGGCATGATCGAAACCTCGCTGCGCGCCTCAAATATGCAGGGCATGCCCGAAATGGAAAGCATGACGATCAGCGATTTTATGCATGAGCTCGAAGCGCAGAAGGCCGAGCTGCCCGTGTACGCGGATGAGATCTATCTGGAGCTGCACCGCGGCACCCTCACCCAGATGCACGACGTTAAGCGCAAGAACCGCAAGGCGGAATACGCGCTGCGCAATATGGAATATTTCAACGTGCTCGCTTCTGCCCCCCGCCATGAGAAGAGCGATCCGTGGCTCAAAACGCTGCTCAAGAACCAGTTCCACGATATCCTGCCCGGCACCTGCATCACGCCGGTATATGAAGTATATAACCGCGAGATGGACGAACTGCTGCAAAACTACGCGGACGCGGCCGAAGGCTACGCCTCCACGCTCACCGACGGCGGCGATAAGGTCACGCTGTTCAACACGCTCTCGTTCCCGCGGCGCGATCCCGCCGTGCTTCAGGTCGCCGGCTGGGCGAAGGACTATCCTTCCCAGCGCTATACGGACGTGTGCGGCCGCGAGGTCCTGGCCGTGGGCGGCGTTCAGCTGCCCGGCTTCGGCAGCAAAGTGCTGGAGATCGGCGACGCGCCGGTTGAAGCCGCTTCTCCCTTTACCTACGACGGCGCTACCCTCACCACGCCCTGGGCCGTGCTCACCTTTGACGAGAACGGCTACATCGCTTCGCTCATCGAGCGTTCCACCGGCAGAGAGCTGCGCAAAAAGGACGGCGAACCGCTGAACGTATTGCTGTTCAGCGAGGACGTGCCGCTGAGCTACGACAACTGGGACGTGGAGCGGGACGCCATACAGAAGGGCAGGCCCGTAAAGGGCTTCCTGGGCCGCGAGCTCATCACAAACGGCGCGGTGGAGATCCGCCTGCGCAGCCGCTATAACGTGGGCGACGGCACCACCCTCACGCAGGATCTCGTTTGCTACGCCGATACGCCCCGCATCGATTTCCACACCCTTGTGGACTGGAAGAGCCACCACCGGCTGCTGAAGGCGGGCTTCGATCTGGATATCGCCGCCACCCGCGCCCGCTGCGAGATCCAGTACGGCGTGATCGAGCGCCCCACCACCGAAAACACGGGCCTTGAGGTGGCGAAGTTTGAGGTGACCAACCGCAATTATACCGATATCAGCGAGCCGCGCTTCGGCGCAGCTCTGCTCAACGACTGCAAATACGGTGTCGCTCTCGCGGGCTGCAACCTGCGCCTGAGCCTCCATCGCGGCGGCGACCATCCCACCGTGACCGGCGACGACGGTGTGCATGAGCTCACCTACGCGCTCTACCCCCATGCCGGGAGCTTCAGCGCCGAAAACGCGGCGTACCCGGCGTATCAGCTCAACGTGCCCACCGTTTGCGTGAAGGGCGCGGCCGAGATCCCGCCCATTGCCGAGGTGAGCGCGCCCGACGTGATCGTTGAGGCCGTGAAGCCCGCCGAGGACGGCTCCGACGCGTTCGTGCTGCGCATGTACGAGTGCGAGGGCGCACGCGCGAACGCCCGCGTGAAGCTCGGCGTGCCGGTAAAGAGCGCGGTGCTTACGAACCTGCTGGAGGACGAAAAAGAGGCGCTGCCGCTCGAGGATAACGGTCTCAGCCTGTCGTTTACCCCGTTTGAGATCAAGACCGTGAAGCTTACGCGGCGGTAAGGAGGAGATACGTATGAAAAAAGTGCTGAAAACCGTCGGGAAGGTCGTCGGCTGGTTCTTCGCCGTGATTTTCGGCATTCCGGCGCTGCTGAGCGTGGTCACGCTGTGCTGGGCCATCGGCCCGTGGACGGCGGGCACGGTCACCGAGAGCCTGCCCGTAACGCCGGAGGATTTCGTTCCCACGGTGCGCCTGATCGCCTTCACCGACCCGCACAACAATAACAAAAACGTTGCGGACGCGGTTGATACCGCTTATCTGCTCTTCGATAACGATCCCGTTTACGCGGGCGTGGACGGCATCTTCGGCATCGGCGATTTCACCAGCGTCGGCTTTGAAGGGGATTACGCGAATTATTCGCAGACGCTGTTCGAGCACGTGCGGCCCGAGACCCCCTGCATCAACGTGCTGGGCAACCACGAGTTTAAGGTGGATTATTACGACGAGCTGTTTGTAAAATACTTTCCGCACGAGCCCGATACGGTCACCGAGATCAACGGCTTTACCTGCATCGGCTTCTCCGGCGACCGGGGCCTGACCGAGTGGACCTTTACCCCTGCGAGCCTGAAATGGCTTTCGGACGCGATCGACGAAGCCGAAGAGAAGGCGGACGGCAGGCCCGTGTTCGTGTTCGCACATCCGCACCCGTTCGGCACGGTGTACGGCAGCACGGTATGGTGCGATTTCCAGCTCAACCCCATTTACGCGGGCAAAACGAACCTGATCACCTTTACCGGGCATTCGCATTTCCCGCTGAACGACCCCAGAAGCATCAACCAGAACACTTATACCGTGGTGGGCTGCGGCGCCACAGACCGCTTCGAGCTCGATAACAACGGCGTCGTGGGCCAGCATCCGGATGGCTACAACACCGCCAACGAGATGTGTGTGATCGAGGCAAACGATACCGGCAGCGTGCGCATCCGCGGGTACGACCTGAATTCCGATACCTATTTCTGCGATTATTTCATCGAAAACGTCAACGACCGCTCCACCTTCGCCTATACCTACAAAAACATGAAGGCGCACGATACCGCCCCCGTATTCCCCGAGGATACCGCGGCCAGAGCCTACCGCAACGAAAACGGCGAGTGGGTGATCTCGTTCGACGAGGCGCATTCGAGCTTCATCGTGCATGAATACAAGGTGACGATCAAAAACGAGAAGGGAAAAAAGATCTTCTCGAAAAACTTCATCGACGATTACTTTGTGATCGACGGCGACGATACCGCCGATTTCCGTATCGGTACCGATACGCTGGAATCCGGCAAGACCTATACGCTGCTGGTGCGCGCCGAGAGCGCCTATCACAAGTATTCCGATACCCTGAAGCTCACCTTCACGGCGGAGTAAAGCTGTCGTGATGAACGATGAAGAGCGGAGAGCGGAGATAAGAGAGCGGAGATGGTTTTAATTCGGAATTCGGAATGCGGAATTCGGAATTGTTTCTGTTTTTCATCATCCATTCCTGATGATCTCCGCTCTCCGCTCTCATAACTCCGCTCTGAAAAAAACTCCGAACGGTTTTCATTTTGTTTCTTGAAGGAGAGAAGCATGCAGTCTTTTAAATTCCGTAAGGCTCTGCCTGTCTGGGGCGCGGGGCTTGAAAAAGAGATGAACGTCTCCGTGGCGCTGCGCACCGTGCTGCCGAAGGGCTGTGCGCCCGTACTGTACGTTACGGGGCATTCCGATTACCAGATCTTTATAAACGGCGCTTTTCTGGCGCAGGGGCCCGCCCGCGCCGGGCACGGCTTTTTCCGTGTGGACGCGCTGCCGCTTTCCGCCGCGCTTACCGAAGAACAAAACGTGCTCTGTATCCTGTGCGCCGGGTATAACGTGAACAGCTTTTACCTTACCGATCAGCCGCCGTTTCTGTGCGCCGAGATCGTAAACGGCGAAACGGTTCTGTTCGCCACGGGCACGGAAAAACCGTTTGAAGCCTGCGTTTACCCGTACCGGATGCAGAAGGTGCAGCGCTATTCGTTCCAGCGGCCCTTCACCGAGGCCTACCGCTTTCCGGCGGATTACGACCGCGTCTTTACCGACCCTTGCTTTGCGCCCGAGCCGCTTATCCTGGCCGAAACCGGCCCCAAACGCTTTCTTGTGCGTGAAACGCCGCGCAGCGATTACGAGGTGCGAAAGGCCGTTTCCGTTGTGAATACCGGCGTTGTCCGTCCGGTCGCAGACGGCGCGCGGCAGTTCCGTGACCGTGCGTTTGACGGCGTCAACGGCAAAACGATCAGGGGCTTCCGGGTAAAAGAGCTGGAGCTTGCCGCCGTAAACGCGGTATACCGGCTGAAGGCTGAGATCGAGGATGCCGCCGTTTGTCCCGCCGCGCCGCTCACGCTCCCCGCGAACGGCTTTGCCGTGTACGATATGGGGCTGGATACCACCGGCTATCTCCGCCTTACCGTCGCCCCCGCCGCGGACGCCGTTGTTTGGGCGGTGTTCAACGAAAAACTGCCGCCGGAGGGCGTGCCGGACCCCGGCGAAAACGGCTGCGCGTGCGAGGTGTGCTGGAAGCTGCAGGGCGGGCGCGTCTACGAGCTGACGAGCTTCGAGCCGTATACGTATCGGTACGTGCAGGTGATCTGCGAGAACGCCGCCGCCGAGGTGCGAAACGTGAGCCAGATCTGCGAGCACTACCCGGCGGCGGGGCTGAAAGATCCGCTTTCTCCCGCGGACCCGGCGCTTCACAAGATCTACGCCGCGGCGGTGGAGACCTTCCGGCAGAACGCCACCGATATCTTTATGGACTGTCCCTCCCGCGAGCGCGCGGGCTGGCTGTGCGACAGCTTTTTTACCGCCCGCACCGAACGCGCCGTGACAGGGGAGAGCCGTATCGAAAAGGCGTTTCTTGAAAACTTTTTGATGGAAGAATCCTTTTTGCATCTGCCCGCGGGCATGCTGCCCATGTGCTACCCATCGGACCACTACGACGGCTGCTATATCCCCAACTGGGCCATGTGGTACCTGCTGGAGCTTGCGGAGTATAAGGAGCGTACGGGCGATACGTCGCTCGTTGACTTCGCAAAGGATAAAATGTACGCCCTCGCCGCCTTCTTTGAGAAATACGAGAACGGGCTTGGCCTGCTCGAAAAGCTGGACAGTTGGGTGTTCGTGGAGTGGAGCCGCGCCAACGATTTCACGCAGGACGTGAATTTCCCCACCAACATGCTCTACGCGAAGTTCCTTGAAACGCTCGGCTGCCTGTACGGCGACGCCGCGTTTACCGAAAAGGCCGCGCGGCTGAAAGAGACCATTCGGGAAACCGCGTTCAACGGTTCGTTCTTCATCGATAACGCCGTGCGAAAAAAAGGGACGCTGAAGCTCACCGGCAACCACACCGAAACCGCGCAGTATTACGCGTTTTTCACCGGCGTGGCGACAAAGGAGACCTATCCCGCGCTGTACGGCCTGCTTCTGGAACGCTTCGGCCCCGGCAGGGACCCCGAAAAGGAATACCCGGACGTGCCGGTTTCCAACGCCTTCATCGGCAACTATCTGCGGCTGGAGATCCTGTACCGGAACGGAGAATACGACCGCCTTATCCGCGAGATCCGCGCGTTCTTCCTGCCGATGGCCGAGGCCACCGGTACGCTGTGGGAGAACATGACCGATTTCGCTTCGTGCTGCCACGGCTTCGCCTCGTGCGTGGCGTATTGGATGCATAAGATTGAGGAAACGATAGTGCAGTGTTAAAATGTTCATTTGATTTGTATAGGCACTATAGACAAGAGTCAAGAGAAGAATATGTGCATAGTGATGGAAAAGATTGTACGAATAGCATTTTTTGTCACAAAAGACAGGATTAACTATATATATATGTTAGAAGCTTTTTAATCGGGTAATATCGTTTTTATGATTTATTTCATTGTTTTTTTGAGAGGTGAACAATACAATGTGAGTAATTATTTAAGGGTTCGGTTTTTTTGATTGTTTCATTTGGATTTTACATGTAACATTTTTGCGTTTCTCGGACTATATATAATACATAATATGAGATTGATAAAGGTTGAGGACAGTCATAGTAAAACAGGGAGATAAAAGAATGAAAAAAGTATTGGCATTATTGTTGACTATTTGGCTATTATTTCTAAATTCCGCTTATGGCTTTGCACAAAATAATAATGATATTGATTATTCTCTTACCCACATTGGCGTTGTTATTCGTCATGATTATTCTGTTACTCGACCAATGTATAAGCTATCGGATTTTTCAGAGGACCTATTTAAGGAAATCATACCAATTGCTCTGTATGATATGACAGATATAGAAGGTTCGAAATTCAATAAAGACGTTTTTTGTGATATACTTATGTTGGAGTTGAAGAATAAGGGTGACAGTGCTATAGATAAGGCGTTGAAAGCAGTCTTGAACCTAAATTTTGTAAAAGACGCAGGAAGGTGTTATTACAGACATTTATTCGATGTCGCCAGTTATTCTTTACCAAATGACACATTATATTCTGATCAGTATGCTTTAGAGACAATCGATGCAATAAGGGCATGGGGACTTTGCGAGAGTACAGACACTATAAAAATTGGAGTTATTGATTCAGGTATTTCGGAACACGCTGATTTAACTGCATATTCAGCAAGTTATCCCGAAAACATGTGTTTTACAACGGATAATAATTTGGAGGACTATTTTGGGCATGGTACACATGTTGCAGGAATTATCGGCGCAACCATTAATAATGCACTCGGCGTTGCCGGCACGGCTAAAAAGGTTGAATTGATTAATTTTAAAATCACAAAAACACAGTTTTATCCCTTTGGAATAAAATATACGGATGTGATTCCGGGATGCTCTGCTATGGCTATTATGCAAGCAGGCGCTTGGGGGTTAGATATCGTAAACTGTAGTTATGGAGACCCGAATCCTGACACAATGGAACAAGCGGCAATTGATAACTATTACTATGGTCTCGTGATTGCTTCCGCAGGCAATGATGGTAATACAACAATAATGTACCCTGCAGGTTACAATAACAATAGAATCATAACCGTAGGTGCAACGGATATCAACGATGATTTGTGGTCCAACTCAAATTACGGTACATCTTATGTGGATATTGCTGCACCGGGTGTTGCCATTAAAAGTACAATCCCTGATAATGATTATGACATTAACAGCGGGACTTCAATGGCAACACCGTTTGTTACAGCAGTAGCGGCAATGATTTATCTTGAATCTCCTGCAACTATTGCTGAAACAAAAAGTTTTATTTTGGATTCTGCAGACGCAATCAGCTCTCTGTCAGGTTATGTGGCGTCAGGAAGAAGATTAAATGCATTTGAAGCGCTTAGAAGCGCAATGGGGTATTTGATGGGGGACGTCGATTTCGATGAAAACGTAACTGCGGCCGATGCTCGTCTGATAGACAGATGTGCGGATGGTCTTGAGACCTTTACATCTGCACAATTGGTTTTAGCTGATATGGATAAAGATGGTTATGTGACTTTGGATGACGCGCTTATCGCTCTGGTTTTAGCCGCTGGGTAGTGAAAAATCGGTAATAAGCTAATATGATGCAGAGAAGGGAGTTCTATTTATGAAATTGTTCAGAAAAAGATTTATTGCAGTTATTACAGTGTTTGTCCTGACCTTAATTATCGCCTTTGACGTGTGCGCGGCTGACGACGGCGCAAAGACTTTACCTCCGCCGGAATGGTACGATGCGCAAGGCATGGCGGAATGGATCGAAGACGCCCTGAGGCAGTATGCCGCCGATAAGGTGTTCGTGTACGCAGACCCCGCCGTTTCCGCAGACGAGATCATCCCGGCGGAGCTTCGCGCGCGGTATATCGCGGACGCGCGGCGGCTTTCGGAACTGCCGGAGCAGGAAGACCGGTTCACGGAATGGACGGCGGACCGGGTGTTCGATTATTACGGAAAAACGTATTTCGGTTCGTTTTTCACGGACGCGCAGAATCCGCTGATCGTAACTCTGAACGAGACCGGCGTACAGAACAAAGCCGCCGTGACCGAAACGCTCTCAGGCTTGCCCACGGTGCAATACGCGGTAGAGACCGCGCATCCCTTCGACCGGGTGGACGTGGTTATAACGCACGAGTATTCCGTTACGCGCCCGCAGTATACAGTCGGGCTCTTCGGTGCGGAATACTTTGCCGCGGCGGTGCCGGTGATGACGTACGCGGACGCGGTGCATTCGGGGGGACACTTTAATTATGAGGAGTTCTGCGACGTGGTGTATCTGTATATGACCGAGAAGGGGCTGGAAAATCCGGATGCCGCCATGGCTGCGCTGGAAAAACTGGATTTCGTTAAAACCGCGCAAAGAGGCGCCGTGCATTATGGGGTTCTTTTGGTCGAGCCCATGCCGGGAGACGTGAACGCAAACGGCAGCGTCGGCGCGGAGGACGCGCGTCTTGCGCTACGCATCGCAGTGGGGCTGGAAAGCTCCGCGCAGACCGGAACAACGCGCTACCGCAGAGCGGATCTGGACGGCGACGGCGTCGTGACCGCATCCGACGCCAGAAACATCCTGCGTATGGCCGTAGGCCTGCCCGCAGACAAATCGTGAGGGGCTCCGATCATTTCGAGTTTCCGAACAGAAAAACAAAAAGCAGGGATCGCTCCCTGCTTTT
>JAFRSZ010000027.1 GCA_017439205.1 Clostridia bacterium | reverse complement strand
GAAACAGAAAAAAGTGTTGTATTATTTGAAGGTTGATTGGATCCGAAGATTTCTTTTTATAATACCGATTGCATAACAAAACTTTCGTTCTTCATCGAAACCCTATTTTGCGTTGCGAACGGCGAACAGCGAACGGCGAATGGCTGTCGGGCATCAGCCCGACAAATTCCAATTTACCGTTCCTTTTCCCTTCCCGTTATCACCGTATGTGCGGTAACGCCCGCGATCACCACGGCGAAACCGGCGAGCGCCAGCGGGCCGGGCATTTCGCCGGTCACGAGCCACACCGGGATCGGGTTGAAGATAGGCTCTATCGTGAGCAGCAAAGAGGTCTCCGTTTGTGAGAGCTTAGAGCACCCGCGGGAATAGCACAGATTCGCAAGCCCGTACTGGAACACGCCCAGCACCAGCACCCAGAAGATCGTTTTCCCTGAAAAATCGAGGTTCTTATCAAAGAAGAAAAACGGCAGGCATACCAGAAAGCTCATCAGGTTGCTCAGCATCACGCCGCTGCCGGCGTCCGCGGATTCGTCGCTGAAAATGATGATCTGCGCGGCGAAGGTGAAGCCCGAAGCCAGCCCCAGCAGGTTCCCCAGCAGGTTCCCCGGCGCGAGCTCGTCGGCAAACGACAGGGCGCACCCGCCGAACACGCACAAAGTAATCAGCACCCGGCTCAGCCGGGGCTTTACTTTTTGTACCGCGGTGGTATACAGAAACACCAGCACCGGCGCTGTATACTGCAGCACGATGGCGGTGGCGGCGGTGGTGAGCTTGATCGCCGCCATATAGAGGATGCCGGTCAGGCTCTCCGCGGCGGCGCCCAGCAGCGTCTTTTTGTTGACGCGCATCCGAAAGCTGCGGCGGCCGACGCCGATGATCAGCATGCTGATCGCGCATCTTGCGCTCATGATCGTGAACGGCGACCACGGTATCGATTTTACGCATACGCCCGCCAACCCCCACAGCAGCGCTGTGAGGACGATGTAAAAGCGGCCTTTGTTCCGTTCGGAAAGCTTCATGGGCGGTTCGATCCTTCCGGTTTTGAGCGTTCAAATTTCAGTTTGTCGAGATGACGAGCTTGCTGCGATATATCGCCTGACGCCGATGCGATATATTTGCTACGCAAATGCGATATACGCTCGCGTACGCTCACGTGCGATATGATATGAATTCCTTTTTCTCGTCCCGAAGGGACATATCGCGCTTTTTTGCATATCTCGCCTTCGGCGAGGATGCAAAAGCATATCGCATCCCGAAGGGATATATCGCGAATTCCGAAAGGAATTCATATCGCTGTCGGGCACAGCCCGACAAATCCCAATTTTCCCCTACATGGCTATCAGCAGCACCAGCCCCGCGAACGCCAGCGCCACGGCCAGCAGCTCGCGTTTGGTGGGTTTTTGCGGCGTAAAGAAGCAGATGAGGGTAGAGATTATCATCACGCCGCCGGTCACAAAGGGGTACTGCGCCGAGGCGGGCAGGTGCTCCAGCGCGATCAGCAGCAAAAAGTTCGCCGCCCGGTTCACCGCGCCGTAGGCGGTCATATCGAGCGTTGGACGAATCGAGAGCTTTACCTTTTCGCCCCTGATAAAGGGCAGCGCGGCGGCGCTGAGCAGCACGCCGGCCGCGGCGGAAAGCACCGAAAAACCGGCCGCGCTCGTCTTCGGCAGGTCCGTTGACTGAAAGATCTTCGAGAGCACGCCGCTCATACCGTTGAGCACGAAGATCCCCGCGTAATACAGCCACGCCCTGCGGCTGTTTTTTTCTTTCTTTACGGTGAGCGAAAGCGCCGCCGCGGTAAACACGAAGCACAGCGCCTTGCCCCACGTGAGCGGTTCGCCGTATACGGTCAGCCCCAGCGCGAAGGGCAGCGCCATGCCGCCCAGCATGCTGAATACGGAATACAGCGAGAGGTTGATCACCGCGAAGGCCTTCAGGCTGCAGTATAAAAAGAGGATGCCGTCCAGCCCCACGAGCAGCGCCATGATCCCCGAAAACAGTGTGAATTCCGGTTGGAAACGGTTGATGATGAGCAGCGTCGCAAGCCCGGCGAGGTTCGCGCCGAGCGAAAACGTCACGGCCGCCCGTGCGCTGCTGCCGCAGTGCTTCTGAAAGCGGTCGTTGAACCAGAACTGAAAGCTGAACATCATTACCGCCGCGGCGGTAAAACCGTAATACTGAATCATTTTTCGTCAGAAGTCATGAGTGAACAGAGAGGAGATTTATTTAATGCGGAATTCGGAATGCGGAATTCGGAATTGATGTCAGGTTGGGAGTCATGGGTGAACTGCTGTTTCCGAAATCGTTCATCATTCATTTTTCATATTCAATTCAATCGTACGGATATCGTCCGGCACTAATCTTCCGCCCGTTGCCCACACGATATGCACGGCGCTCTCGGGCGCGTCTTTGCCCATGGGCAGCGCGTGGAAGGCGGCTGCGCTGCTGGGCTCGATAAACACCCCTTCGCTTTGCCACAGGGCCTTCTGGTATACGGGCAGCCGTTCGTCCTTCACCGTGGCGCACCCGTTTACGAGGCGTTCGATCGCCCTGCACACGAGGCCGCTGCATCTGCCCACCGCAAGACCGTCCGCGTTGGTTTTGCCGGTCAGCCCGATATCCTGCACGGAGATCCTGTTGTGCAGGCCCGTTATCAGCCCCAGCGTCACACAGGGAGCCTGGGTGGGTTCCGCGAAAAAGCAGTGCGCGTGCTCGCCGAAAACGCGCTTCATCCCGTAGGCGATACCGCCCGGCGCGCCGCCCACCCCGCAGGGGATGTAAACGTACAGCGGGTGCGCCGCATCGATCCTGATATTCTGCGCCGAGAGTTGATCTTTCAGCCGCAGAGCGGCGGTGGCATAGCCTAAAAACAGCTCCTTCGAGTTTTCGTCGTCCACAAAATAGCTGTTCGGGTCGGCTTCGGAGAGTTTTCTGCCGTTTTCCACGGCTTTTGCGTAGTCGCCGTCGTATTCGGCCACGGTCACGCCCTTTTCACGCAGCAGCGCCTTTTTCCACGCCTTCGCGTCCGCGCTCATGTGAACGGTTGCTTCGTAGCCCAGCGCCGCGCTCATGATACCGATGCTCATCCCCAGATTCCCGGTGGAGCCCACCTGCATTTTGTATCTGCCGAAGAACGCCCGCGCTTCGGGGGAGGTAAGCCCCCGGTAGTCGTCTTCGGTATCTTGCAGCAGGCCGTTTGCGAGGGCGAGATCCTCGGTGTGCTTCAGCACCTCGTAAATGCCGCCCCGGGCCTTCACGCTCCCGGCGACGGGCAGGTCGCAGTCCCGCTTCAGAAAGAGCCGCCCGGGCACGTTCACGCCCATTGCTTGCAGCGTTTGCCGCATGGCGGGGATCTCCGAAAGCGGCGATTCGATCAGCCCGTTTTCCGGCGCGGTTTCGGGAAACAGCAGCTTTATCAGCGGCGCAAAGCGCCTGAGGCGCGCCTCGGCGTCAAGGATCTCGGCGTCGGCATAGGGCAGCGGCCCCGGTTCGCCGCACAGGGGGTTGACCCAACATATTTCATCCCCTGCCCGCATCGCGTCGGGCAGGGGAGTGGCATACATCCCGGTATGCTCCATGGTTTATCTGAAAGAGAAGAGCGAAGCGATCCGCTTGAACAGGTCGAAGAACCAACGGAACACCTTTGCCTCCGCCTGCCAGAAACGCTCGCTCAGCTTGGAGGGCCGGTCCCCCGCGGCGTTCTCTCTGCCCGCGCCGGGATTCTTGCGTTCCACGTCGTTTGCGCGGAACACGCCGTTTTCGGTGTATTTCACGATGCGGATCTTCTGATCGCTGAACCGCACCACGCCCAGCGTGAGCGCGTTGGTGGAGGTTTCGGTCTCATGGTTGTCCGAATAGCCGGTATAGCCGTAATTCGTATAGGTAAAGGTGAGCGTTTCGTTCGTGTAGGCGTTTTCGCCCGCGGCATCGGCCTTCGGCACGCGGATGGTCTCGCCCGGCGCCATAAAGTTGACGGAACCGCCGATGTAATCGTCGTAATCGCCGGAGTGCTGGTGCCCGAACAGGAACACGATATCGAGCGTCCTGCCCGCTTCGTTGAGCACGCCGAACAGGTAAGAGGCGTACAGGTTATCCATATACTGCGCGCGGTCGGTGTGGTGCAGCGGCAGGTGGGTCATCACAATCACGGGGCGCATGTCGCCCGCCTCGATCATGCCGCCGAGTTTGCTTTCAAGGTCGGCGGCCAGCTTTTTGATGCACTCCCCAACGCCCGGACGGTAGCCCTGCAGCCAGGGAAAATCATCCTCGTTGATCACATACAGGCAGTAAACGCCCATATCGTAGAAGCCGGTCTTGGTAAAGCCCGAAGAGGGATTGTCGTGGTTGCCCTGAATGCACACCACGCGCTCGGTATCCGCGTCCGGATACACGGCGGCAAGCTGGTCCTTGATCTGCGCTTCGCCCGGCACCGCGTAATCGAACAGGATCTTGGTGTAGTCGCCGCCCACCAGCATCGAGTCGGGCGTTTCAAGCCCGTCGCTCTTCATCACCTTCAGAAAACGGCCGAAGCGGTCGTATGCCGCGGTGCCCAGATCCTGAAAATCGGAGCCGGTCAGAATGCTCGCGTACGCGTCGTCATTGAACGGGGATGCGGTAAAGGCGGGCAGCGCCGCCGCCGCGACCAGCATCACGGCCAGCAGGATCGCCAGCAGCTTTTTCGTTTTGTTCGCCATAAAAAAGTTCTCCTCTCGCTTGTTATATTTTTACTATAACATAAGAAATACGGAAATTCAACTTCAAATTTCAGTTTATCGGGCTGTTGCCCGATAAACTGAAATTCAGCCGTTCGCTGTTCGCCGTTCGCCGTTCGCTCTGAAACAGAAAAAAGTGTTGTATTATTTGAAGGTGGATTGGATCCGAAGATTTCTATTTATAATACCGATTGCATAACAAAACTTTCGTTTTTCATCGAAAACCTATTTTGCGTTGCGAACAGCGAACG
>JAFRSZ010000284.1 GCA_017439205.1 Clostridia bacterium | reverse complement strand
GTCTCGACGCCCCGCCGCGTAAATTGTTTGAAACAGTTATCTAAAAAGGAATTACCTACATAATCGTTTGTAATTAATAGGTGTTGATTTCTATGCTTTTGCGGGGCGTCGAGACGCCGCCCCCTACGGAAGAATCAAAACGCGCCTGCGTTTTCCGAAATCATTCATCATTCATCAAACAGTGCGCTAAACTGAAATTTACCGCTTCCTTTCCCGGAGCGCGAAAAAAAGACAGGGACCATGCCCCTGTCTTTCTCTGTCTTTTCTTAATCATAAAATCTGATCTGCTCAATATCCATCTCCCCGGCTTCGGTGAGGGCGATCGCCTCGTTCATGTCGGCGGTGACCTCAAAGAGCTCTTCGGTCTGGGGACGGATGAAGCCGGTCTCGGTATCGCTGCGGATCAGTGCGACGAGCTTATCGAAAAAGCCGTTCAGATTATAAAGAACGATGGGCTTGGCGTGGCGGGCGAGCTGCTTGAGCGTTACCACCTCGAAGAATTCCTCGTAGGTACCGATGCCGCCGGGCACAACAATGAAGGCGTCCGCGTTATCCTCCATGAATTTTTTGCGGTCGCGCATCGAATCGGGATAAACGAACTCGTCGCACTGCTGATACAGTACGCCCGGCAGATCGAAGAACCGGGGCGCAACGCCGATGATATAGCCGCCGCCTTTGGTAAAGCCGCGCGCCATGGCGCCCATCAGGCCGTTTGCCCCGCCGCCGAAGATCAGCGTGTGGCCGCGTTTCGCAAGCGTTTCGCTCAGGATCTCGGTTCCGGCGATATAGGTGGGGTCGATGTTGTTGCTGGAAGCGCCGAATATACAGATTTTCATAATTGGGTCTCCTTTATATGACAGTGGTGTGATAATTCGGAATTCGGAATTCGGAATGCGGAATTATTAGAGCGAAGTTATGAGAGCGGAGAGCGGAAATCATTTTTAATTCGGAATGTGTTCAATTACTCATTACTTGCTGCTTGCTGCTTGCTGCTTGATCTTCATTTTTCATTTTTCATTTTTCATCGTTCATCGTTCATTGTTCATCTTTCATTGCTTAAAGATTCTCCGATCCAGGTTTCTGTACCTGATCGCCTCCGAGATGTGGTCGGTGTTGATGTTTTTGTCTCCGGCAAGGTCGGCGAGGGTGCGGGAGAGCTTCAGTATCTTATTATATGCGCGCGCCGAGAGGCCGAGCTTGTCAAAGATGGCGGACAGCAGCTTTCTGCAGTCGTCGGTGAGGGCGCAGAATTCTTCGATCTGGCGCTCGGTCATCTTGGCGTTGCAGGTGACGCCCGTACCGGCGAAGCGCTCGGTCTGGATCTTTCTGGCGGCGTCCACGCGGGCCTTGATCTCGGCGGAGGTCTCCTCTTTGCTCTCCTTCTTGGCAAGAGCCTCAAAATCCACCGGCGGCACCTCGATCTGGATATCGATACGGTCCAGCAGCGGCCCGGAAACACGGGCAAGGTACCGCTGCGCCGCGGCGGGCGAACAGGTGCATTTTTTGGTGGGGTGCCCCAGATAGCCGCAGGGGCAGGGGTTCATGGCGGCCACCAGCATCACGGCGCACGGGTACGTGAGCGCGCCGGACGCGCGTGAGATCGTGATTTTGCCGTCCTCGATGGGCTGGCGCATCGTTTCCATGCTGGAGCGGGAAAACTCCGGCAGCTCGTCCAGAAACAGCACGCCGTTGTGCGCCAGCGAGATCTCGCCGGGACGCGGTACCGTGCCGCCGCCGGAAAGCCCCGCGCTCGACACCGTATGGTGCGGAGAACGGAACGGCCGCCGCACGATCAGCCCCTCTTCGGGGTCAAGCGCCCCCGCCACCGAGTAGATCTTGGTTGTTTCAAGGGCCTCTTCGAAGGTGAGATCCGGCAATATCGAAGGCAGCCGCTTTGCGAGCATGCTCTTGCCGGACCCGGGCGGGCCGCTCATCAGCACGTTATGCCCGCCGGCGGCAGCCACCTCGAGCGCGCGCTTCGCGTGCTGCTGGCCGCGCACCTCGGCGAAATCCGGCAGCAGCCGCGCCTTTGCGGCAACCGCGCTGAAATCGAACGGCTCCACGGGGGCGAGGGTCGCTTCTTCTTTTCCCTGCAGGAACGACACAAGCTGGCGCATGTTCTTCACCGGGTACACCTCGATGCCCGAGACCACGCTCGCCTCTTTGGCATTCTCCCACGGCACGAAGATGCGCTCCATGCCCGACTGCCGCGCTTCGATCGTCATCGGCAATACGCCGTCGATACGGCGCACCTCGCCCGAAAGAGAAAGCTCCCCGATAAAGGCGCACTTTTCGTGCGGGAATTTCAGCTGCCGGATCGCTATGAGCAGCGCGATGAAGATGGGCATATCGTAAACGCTGCCCGCCTTGCGCACGTCCGCCGGAGCCAGATTGACCGTGATGTGCCCGTAAGGGAAGGCGTAGCCGCTGTTTTTGATGGCGGCCTCCACCCGCTCCTTGGCCTCGTTCACCGCCGCGTCCGGCAGACCGACCATATCGAATTTGAATTTTGTGCCGGCGATATCGGCCTCAACCTCTACCATAAACGAGGAAAGACCGGTAAGACCGACGCTGTGGACCTTGGAAACCATGATTCTGACGGCCCCCCTTGAATGAATTAGGAATTCGGAATGCGGAATTCGGAATTACCCAAAGAATGAACAATTAACAATTAACAATGAACAAAATTTACATTTATTCCGAACTCTGAACTCCGAACTCCGAACTGAAAATATCTCCGCTCTCATATCTCCGCTCTGATTAATTCCGAATTCCGCATTCCGCATTCCGAATTAAACTTACAGGTTCTCCGCTTTCTGCAGCGCCCTGATGAGGCTGGTATAGATCAGCATCACGCGGTCGTCTTCGAGCTTTTTGTGTTCGGGATTCTTTGATTTGCGGTAGTTTCTGATGAAGGAGCGCACCACTTCGAAGGCGGTTTCGGTTTCGTACTCCAGCATCGGGTACATACCGTCCACCTCGGTTTTGAGCTTGTAGAGGAACGACGAAAAATCGTATACCGTATCCGGGTCAAAGCCGAGCTGCCGCAGCAGGCTCTCGAGCGCCTCAAAGAACAGTTCCGGCTCGGTGGGGCGGAACACGCCCAGCGAGGAAGCCAGGAGCGTAGTACACCCCTCGAGGTTGTTGACCCGCTCTTTGGCCTTTACGCTGCCCGAGAAATCGAAGCTTGCCTCCGCCTCGGTGAGCAGGTCCATAAAGCAGTCCGCCAGCCACTCGACCTGCGCCGGGGAATCCGCGGACGGCACAAACGTATACAGCCGCCCCATGTACCTGCCGTAGGCCTTCATCGTGTCGTTATACCCGAGCTTTAACGAAAACTGAAGCGCGTCCTTGTCGAAATTCAGGAACGTGCCGAGATCGCGCGAGGGCTTGATGTATTTGATGCGCGGATGGTGCAGGTAGCCCGCGTGGTTCTTATCGGGCTTCAGATCGATCACCAGCGCCTCTTCCGCCCCGAGCTTGAAGGCGGGCGCCACCGGGATGTTGTCGAAATAGCCGCCGTCCACGTAGTCCTCGCCCTCCACGTTCATCGGCGGGAACACCGGATAGCACGCGCCCGACGCCGCCAGCCACTTCCACGCGTCCTCGCCCAGGCGCTGCATCTCTTTTTTGTAGACCGTGCGCGGCGCGAACGACGGGTAATGCACCGTGACCAGCGCGTAATCGATATCGGAGCAGAAGAATTTGCCCGCGTCGAAGTATTCGTCCAGCTTCCGGTGGAACGGCGTGACGTCCGCGCCCTTCTGATTGATGAAATTCTTCAGGAACGGGATCAGCTGGTCCCGCTGCGAGAAAATGGCCTCCACCGACTTATCCATGTTGATGCCGTTGGTCATGATCTCTTCCACGGTGATGGTGTTCCAGAGCTGCCACGCGGCCTCGAAATCGTGCTGCACGTACATGGCAGCGTTTATGGAGCCGATCGAGGTGCCGGTGGCGATGTCGAAATGCTCGCCGAGCTCTTCCAGCGCCTTCCACGCCCCCGCCTGGTACGCGCCCTTCGAGCCGCCCCCGGCGAAGACGATGGCCTTCTTTCTTTGGTTTTCAGTGTTTTCCGGCATGATCAAACTCCTTCGACTGAGATCAGGTTAAAGAATGAAAAACAATAATTCCGAATTACGCATTCCGCATCAATGAAACTCGCTCAGGTCTTCTCTGAGCAGCCTTTTTCTTACCGCCCGTTCCGGCGTTACGGTCTTGCCGAGGTACGCGGAAACCGCGCTCATCAGCTGCATCGGGTTCAGGTTGAACGTGCTGCCCGCGGGCAGGATCGCGGTGAGCGTAAGGGTTTCGTCCGTTTCTTCGATATCGTACCCGCGGATATGCTCAGAGACGTTCACGGTTTTGACCACCTTTTTGCCCCTGGATTTGCCGCTTTTTTCGGTAACCAGCGCGCCGCTCTCCATCGCCGCGCGCAGCTCTTCGGCGGTGATCTCGTCTTTGCCCAGAACGGTCAGGTATTCCGCCCACGCGATCTCGGCGGGCTTATGCACCGGCGGCAGGGCGGCAACGCACCTGAGCCCCTCGGGGAACACTTCGTTCAGGCGATTTTTGATCTCTTCGGGCGGCATCTCGCCCACGATGCGCAGATCCACCGGCTCGAGCTCCCCTTCCACGCCCAGCGAGAGCGCCAGAAGGAACGAGATATACGGGTGAGGGTTGAAGCCCTCGGTGTACCACAGCGGGATCCCGGCGCGGCGCACGGAGCGCTGCATCATACGGAACATATCAAGGTGCGATACGAACCGGATGCGCCCTTTTTTGGAAAGCCACAACCTTACCTCATACATCGCAGCGCCCTCCGTTCAGCTTATTGGCCCCGCAGCCGGCGCATTTCTGTTTGCAGTTGGGGGTGGTTTCGGCGCGGCGCGCCTTTTCGCTCTCGCGCCGCAGGTACGCTTTGGAGATGCCGTAGCTCAAATGGTCCCACGGAAAAACCTCATCGTAATCTCTTGCGCGGTTGGCGTAGAATTCCGGCGTGAGGCCGCAGGAAGCAAAAGCCTCAAGCCACGTATCGAATTGAAAGAACTCGCCCCAGCCGTCGAACCTGCAGCCGTTTTTCCACGCCGTTTCGATCACGTCCGCCAGCCGCCGGTCGCCGCGGGCGAAGGCAGCCTCTAAAAAGCTGACGTTGATATCGTGAAAGCTGACGCTGATCTTTCTGCTGGGCAGATGCTCTTTTAAGTACTGCTGCTTGTGGGTAAGCTCCTCCACCGTGGCCTGCGGCTCCCACTGGAACGGGGTGAAGGGCTTCGGCACGAAGGAGGCGCAGCTCACGCTCACGGTCACTCCCCTGCCCTTGGGCTTATCGGGGTTTTCATAGTAGGCGTCCACCACTTTTTTGGCGAGCAGGCCGATGCCCTCCACGTCTTCGTCCGTTTCGGTGGGCAGGCCCAGCATGAAGTAGAGCTTCACGGCGCTGTAGCCCCCGGCGAAGGCGATATTGGCGGTTTCGATCATCTCCTGCTCGGTCACGTTTTTGTTGATCACGTCGCGCATGCGCTGGGTGCCCGCCTCCGGCGCGAAGGTCAGGCCCGACCGCCGCACGCTCTTGAGCTTCTGCAGCAGCTCGTCGCTGAAATTATCCACCCGGAGGCTCGGCAGCGCCACGTTCACCTTTTCCTGCGGCGTCCAGTCCAGCAGAAGATCAAGAAGCTCTTCGATGCGGGTATAGTCGCTGCTGGAGAGCGAGCAGAGTGAGATCTCGTCGTACCCGGTGTTCCCGCACAGCGTTTTACACTGTTCGTTGATCGTTTCGGGGTTTTTCTCGCGGATCGGGCGGTTCAGAAAACACGCCTGACAGAACCGGCAGCCCCGGATGCAACCGCGGAAGATCTCGTGCGTGACGCGGTCGTGCACCACGTCGATGAACGGCACCACAAAGTTTTCGGGGTACGCCACCTTATCGAGATCGCGGATGATGCGCTTTGTGACCGTGGCGGGCGCGCCCTGTTCGGGCGTAACGGCGGCAACCGTGCCGTCCGCATTGTAAGACACGCTGTAAAGCGAGGGCACGTACACGCCCGGGATCTGAGAAGCCTCGCGCAGAAATTCCTCTTTTGTGGAGCCGCGCTTTTTGTGCGCAAGGTAGAGATCCATGATCTCATTGTTGACCTCTTCGCCCTCGCCGATGCTGAACAGATCGAAGAAGGCCGCCATCGGTTCGGCGTTGCACACGCACGGCCCGCCCGCCATCACGATGGGCGAAAGCCCCTTTCTGTCCGCCGCGCGCACGGGCAGGCCCGCGAGATCGAGCATGTTGAGCACGTTGGTATAGCAGAGTTCATACTGCAGAGTGAAGCCGATGATATCAAAATCTTTGATGGGGTCGCCGCTCTCGAGGGCATACAGCGGGATATCATGCTCGCGCATCAGGGCCTCCATATCGTTCCACGGCGCGAACACGCGCTCGCACCAGGTATCCGGCCGCGCGTTGGCAATGGCGTACAGGATCTTGAGCCCCAGATGACTCATGCCGATCTCGTAGGAATCCGGAAAGCAGAACGCGTACCGCAGAGAGACCTCGTTTTTATCCTTTATGACGCTGTTCAGCTCCCCGCCCACGTACCGCGCGGGCTTCTGCACCAGAGGAAGAAGCTTTTCAAGTTGTTTATCCATCGGTTTCACTTCCTTATTATATTATATTAACATGAACCGAGCGGGGTTTGCAAGAGAAAATTAGGTTGATGAATGATGAAAATCAGATTGATGAATGATTAATGAATATCGGAAAAATTTTTTAAAAAGGTCTTGATTTTTCATTTTCAGTGTAGTATACTTATAAAGCACTTTAAGAGAGCGCGTGATATCGCGGGATAGAGCAGTTGGTAGCTCGTCGGGCTCATAACCCGGAGGTCGTTGGTTCAAGTCCTTCTCCCGCAACCAAATAAATCCCCAAGAATGGCTTAACACCGCCGTTTTTGGGGATTTTTCCTTTGCAAAAATCATGGCCAAAACCGGGCAATTTCGATTTTGACCCATGTTTGACCCATACGGGAAT
>JAFRSZ010000283.1 GCA_017439205.1 Clostridia bacterium | reverse complement strand
GCTTAAACTTTACAGAAGATATGTTTTGACGACAGTGAGGAATACCGTTTATATTATTCCTTTACCCGACAACCGCCGGGACGAAAGAATAATGCCGAATTCTGCAACTGTTATCAAATTGTTATCAAAAGACTTCTTTGAGAGCTGAAATCCGTTGATATATCTACGTTTTCAGCTTTTCGGTTCTTATTCCCACTCCACCGTGGCCGGGGGTTTGGATGTGATATCGTAAACCACGCGGTTTACGCCCTTTACCTCGTTTGTGATGCGGCTGCTGGCTTTTTCAAGCACGTCGTAGGGGAGCCTTGTCCATTCGGCGGTCATGAAGTCGTCGGTGGTCACGCTGCGCAGCGCCACCGTATGCCCGTAGGTGCGGGCGTCGCCGATCACGCCCACGCTCAGCGTATCGGTGAGCACGGCGAAATACTGGCTTGCCTGTTTGTCGCATCCGGCTTTTTCAAGTTCTTCGCGGAAGATGGCGTCCGCGTCCTGCAGCGTGCGCACGCGCTCTTCGGTGATCTCGCCGATCAGGCGCACCGCCAGCCCGGGACCGGGGAAGGGCTGCCTCCATACGAGCTGCTTCGGGATACCGAGCGCTTCGCCCACGGCGCGCACCTCATCCTTAAAGAGGTTCCTGAGCGGCTCGATGATCTCGTCAAAATCGATCACGTCCGGCAGACCGCCCACGTTGTGGTGGCTCTTGATCGTGTCGGCGTTGTCGCTGCCGCTTTCAATGATATCCGGGTAAATGGTGCCCTGTGCCAGAAACGGCACTTTGCCGATCTTTCTGCCCTCTTCTTCAAACACGCGTATAAATTCTTCGCCGATGATCTTGCGCTTTGTTTCGGGATCGGTCACGCCCTTCAGTCTCGTTAAAAAGCGCTCCTGCGCGTTCACGCGGATCAGATGCATATCGAAGGTCTTGGTGAAGGTATGCTCCACAAAGTCGCCTTCGTTTTTTCTGAGAAGGCCGTGGTCCACGAAAATGCAGGTCAGGTTTTTGCCGATCGCCTTGTGCAGCAGCACCGCGGCCACCGAGGAATCCACGCCGCCCGAGAGGGCGCATACCACCTTTTTATCGCCGATCTTCTTTTTATAATAAGCGATGGATCTCTGCGCGAAATCGTCCATGTGCCAGTCGCCTTTGCAGCCGCAAACGCCGTAGATGAAGTTTTTGAGGATCTCTCTGCCATACTGCGTGTGCGTTACCTCCGGGTGGAACTGCACTGCGTAAAGCTTTCTGTTGGCGTCTTCCATCGCCGCGGTGGGGCAGCTTGCTGTGGAGGCGGTCACGGTGAAGCCCGCCGGTACGGTTTTTACGTAGTCCGTATGGCTCATCCAGCAAACGCTTTCTTCCGGTACGCCCTCAAACAGTACGCTGTTCCGATGGGTGAACGCGGTCTTGCCGTATTCGCTGATCGCGTTGGCTGCGCAGATCTCGCCGCCGCCCATCCATGCCATCAGCTGGCAGCCGTAGCAGATACCGAGGATCGGTATGCCCGCGTCCAGTACGGCAGGGTCGTAGTGCGGCGAGTGCTCGTCGTAAACGCTGTTCGGGCCGCCGGTGAAGATCACGCCTTTGTATCCTTCATCCCGGATCTCCCGCGCGGTGATCTTATTGTACGGACGGATCTCGGCATATACGTGCTGCTCGCGCACACGTCGGGCGATCAGTTGGTTGTACTGGCCGCCGAAATCCAGAACAAGTATTTTTTCCATAAGGCGTTCCTCCCTGTGAAAAGCCGAAAAAAATTTCAGAAAAAGCGCCCGAAGATCAAAATCTTCGAGACGCCTTTGCCTCAGATATCAATATTTTACAGCAGTAAATCTGTATTGTCAATAATATTTATTCATTAAATCATAAGCTTTGTCCAGCCCTACCGACATGCGCAGGATGTAGCGTGCGTCGTCGCTTTCGATCGCGCCGGAATGGTTGATATCCGCCGCCACCATGGCGATCTCAGAGAGGTCTTCCAGCCCTACGGCCGCACGGATCGCAATGCGCGCGTCCGCCGCAGTCACGTCGCCGTCGCCGTCAGCGTCGCCGTATTCGGGGCAGGGCACGGTTTCGGTCTTTGTTGCGCCGCAGTAGATACAGGCGTAAACCATCGTGCCGGGTCTTCTGAGCGTGGGCACGGTCTCCAGCTCGCCGCTTCCGTAGGTGTGGTCGAGCTCCGCAACGAATTCCGAACGGAAGGTTTCGCCGCACACGCTGCAGGCAGTATAGCGCATGCCCTGTGTCGTGCACGATACGTTTTTCAGCGTGACCGCGCCGTTTGTGTGGTCGGCGTATGGGATGATCGTGGCCGAAACCGTTTTACCGCAATCGCCGCAAACGGTTTTTGTTACGCCCTCTTTTTTGCACGTGGCTTCCTCGGTAACCGTTTTCAGCTTCGCGTGCGGTTTCGTGTTGCCGTATGAGTAATTGGCGGTGAGCACGGTACCGCAGTCGATGCAGTAGGTGAGCAGGGTGCCGCCGGTGCTTGCGTAGAGTTCGTAATAGGTATCGTAATCGCTGTCGTTTTCGCTGTGCAGCTTGCTTTTCAGAGCGGAAACCAGAACGTCGCCGGGCGCCACGGAGGTTTCATAGGGCAAAACGTATTTATCGCCCGCCGTATGTCCTGCCTTTCGCATGGCTTCCGAGAGCAGCACCATGCCGCAATTTTCGCATTTCTTGACGTGTCGGCCTTCTTTGGTGCAGGTGGGCGTTTCGGTCACGGTCCAACGGCTGCCGATCTCATGGTCGCCGTAGTGCCCGCTGGTGCCGTACGAAGAGATATAGGACGGGAAATCCACGTAGCAGTAATTGAGGTCGATGTAGCCGTAATAACCGCTCAGAGAGCCCGAACCGGTATACTGCCACATATCCACTCTGCCGTTAAAGCTGCATTTCGAAACGCCGTACTGCGCGATCCACACCGCCTTGCCGTCAAAAACGGAGGCGTACAGCATCTCTTCTCCGAACCACTTGTTGCAGTAAACGCCGGGGTAATATCCCGCTGCTGAAATCTCGTTGCAGAACGCGTTCACAACGGCGGAGCAGGCTCCCTTGCCGGCCTGGATATGCTGATCGTCCCAATAATCGCTCTCGGTGTAGTCTTCGATGTCGATGAACACCGGCATGTCCATCTCGCAGCCGTATTTGCGCAGGGTGTTGATCGTATACTGTGCTTCTTCTCTTGCCTCGGCCTCGGTAAAAGCGTAGCTGAAGAAGTACGCGCCCACGTGCATTCCGGCGGCTTTCGCATTTTTGTAGTGCGTATAAAACGACCGGTCGGCGTAGATCTCGTGGGTGCCCCAGCCGCGCCCGCCGACGCGTATGATCACGCCTTCAAGCCCTGCGGCCTTCATGCGGGGCCAGTTGAAATCGTCCTCTTCGTTGAAAACGGAAATATCCGCCACAAGGAATTTTACGTTCGCCGGCAGCTCCGTGGGCGGGATCACGGGATCGTCGGGATCATCCGGGTCATCGGGGTCGTCGGGATCATCGGGGTCGTCCGGTTCGTCATCCAGCGGACGCAGATAGGTGCTGTACTCAAGGCTCATCCAGCCGGCATATCTTCCGTAGGTCAGATATCCCCAAACGCCGTCAACTTCGGTAACTTTTACCTCGACGCCATCATCGATCACCGTGAGGATGTTGGTACTGATCGAGGTGTCGGGGGTGGAGCGCAGCCGCATGTAGTCGTCCGTGCGGTAGTATCCTGTTTTGTATCCGGTGCTGCCCGGCGCTTTCTGCGGGGGCGCGTAATCTTGCTGCGCCGAAACGTATGTACTGTTTGTCACAGCGAAGGCGGTGATGTGCGCGGCGGAAAAGAGCAACGCCATAATGACGGTTGCCGTGATGATCCGTTTGAGCCGGTATTGTCGCATACGCCGTATCCTCCGTATCCTTGAAATAATAATGTGATGCAGGTGCTTCAGAGTTTTTCGATCTCTTCCAAAAGCGCGCCGAAGAGCTCCGATTCCGGCACCTTTCTCAGAATCTGCCCTTTTGCAAACAGCAGGCCGTAACCGTTGCCGCCCGCAATGCCGATGTCCGCGTTGGATGCTTCCCCGGGGCCGTTGACCGCGCACCCCATCACCGCAACGGTGATGTTTTTATCGCAGCCGCGCAGGGCTTCCTCCACGCGGGAGGCAAGGCCTATCAGATCGATGCGGGTCCGCCCGCAGGTGGGGCATGAAACAAGATTCACGCCTTTTTGCCGCACGCCGACGGCCTTTAGGATATCGTAAGCCGCGTAAACCTCTTTTACGGGGTCGGCGGTGAGCGAAACGCGCACCGTGTCGCCGATGCCGTCCAGCAGAAGGCTGCCGATGCCTGCGGCGGATTTCAGCATGCCCATGCGTTCGGTGCCCGCCTCGGTGATGCCGATATGCAGCGGGTAATCCGCCTTCCGCGCCATCAGCCGGTAGGCTTCCACCGCCGTTTTTACGGACGAAGATTTGAGCGAGATCACGATATCGTCAAAATCATGCTTCTGTAGAAGGCTTACGTGGTACAGAGCGCTTTCCACAAGCGCCTCGGCAGTGGGCGCGCCGTATTTCGCGAGGATCTCTTTTTCCACCGAGCCGGAGTTGACTCCGATGCGGATCGGGATATTCTTTTGGCGGCATTTTTCCGCCACCGCTTTTACGCGGTCGTCGGCGCCGATGTTGCCGGGATTCAGTCGGATCTTGTCCGCTCCGGCTTCGGCCGCCTCCAGCGCCATGCGGTAATCAAAGTGGATATCCGCCACGATGGGGACCGCCACCGCTTCTTTGAGCGCGGCTACGGTTTTTACCGCCGCCATGTCCGGCACCGTGGTGCGAATGATCTCACAGCCCGCCGCTTCCAGCGCCTTTGCCTGCGCCACGCAGGCCTGAGCGTCCCCGGCGGGGGTGTTCAGCATGCTCTGCACGGCGACGGGAGCGCCGCCGCCAAGAAGTATATTGCCTACCTTTACCTGTTTTTTGCTCGCCATAACGCTACTTCCTGATCAGATTTAAGATGTCGTTGAAGGTGATCAGAACCATCAGCCCGATCAGCAGCACGAAGCCTGCCGCGTGTACCCACGCCTCAAACTTTTTCGGTACCGGCTTGCGGAAGACGATCTCGATGAAGATGAACAGGAGCCTGCCGCCGTCCAGCGCGGGGAGGGGCAGAAGGTTTACGATGCCGATGTTTACGGTAATGAACGCGAGTATGAAAATGATGCCGGAATAGTTCGATTCCTTGAGAGCATCGCTGGCGGTCTCCGCCACGATGCCGATGGTGCCTACGGGACCGGAGAGATCCTTCAGACCGTAGCGTCCGCGCACCATATCGATCAGGCTCAGCCCCACGAGCTTCATCATGGATGCGGTCTGCGTTACGGCGCCGGGAAAGATGTTGAGGATGTTTGTGGGTTTGTAGCCTACGATAAAGTCGCAGAAGCCTTCTTCCGCCGAATAGGTGACGGGCAGGTCGTTTAACGTGATCTTTTTTCCGTCGCGGCGCACAACGATATCGTATACGCCGTCGGTTTCGCGGTACAGATCATAATACAGATCTCTTGCCGAATACACTTTGGTGTTGTTGATGCGCAGCACCTCGTCGCCCGCGCGGATACCGTCTTCTGCGGCGAGCATCTGATCGGATACGTCGCTTACGGTGCGGGTGGGCATATCGCCGTCCGCGCCCAGCATGATGCCGGTGAGCAAGAGCCCCAGTATGATGTTCAGCGTGGCGCCCGCCGCCACAACGATAAAGCGCTTCCATGCCTTCTGGTTGTTGAATGCGCGGGGATTCTCGGATTCCTCATCCTCTCCCTCCATCGAAACGAAGCCGCCGATGGGGAAGAGCCGCCATGAATACTGCGTTTCGCCCTTTTTGCGTTTCAGGATCGCCGGTCCCATGCCGATGGAATACTCGTTTACCTGAATGCCGAAGAGCTTCGCCGTGATGAAATGGCCGAATTCGTGCAGCGCGATGATCACGCCGAAGAACAGAATCGCGAACAGAACGGGCCATACCTTGCCCCAGATCGCGGAGATATTTACGGAGAGTGCGGTAACGGTTATGATAGGGAACACCTCTTTTGGAATAAATAATATATTACAGCTGCCGTGCGGCCTCGCGCACACGCGCGCGTGCGGCGGTATCCAGCGCGAAGATATCGTTTAGCGTGAAGTCCGCTTTCTGCGGCGTGATATCGAACGCGGTGCGGATCAGCTCGCCGAGCTGCAGGAAGCCGATCCTGTCTTCGCGGAACAGGCGGTTCGCTTCTTCGTTGGCGGAATTCACCGCCGCGGGGAACAGCCCGCCCAGCGTTACGGCCTCCCGGCAGATGCCGAGGCAGTCGAAGGTTTCGTAGTCGGGTTTATAAAAGGTCAGATTTCCGATCGCGGCGAGATCCAGCTCCCGCACAGGGGAGGGATACCGCTCGGGGTAGGTGAGCGCGTACTGGATCGGGATGCGCATATCCGAAACGCCCAGCTGCGCCAGCACGGAATTGTCGTCAAATTCGATCAGCGAATGGATGATGCTCTCGCGGTGCACCACGATGTCGATGCTTTCGGGCGCAGCGCCGAACAGAAAGTGCGCTTCGATCAATTCCAGACCCTTGTTGAACATGGAGGCGGAATCGATGGTGATCTTCGCGCCCATAGCCCACGTGGGGTGCTTCAGCGCGTCAGCCGCTTTTACGTGACGCAGCTCTTCTCTGGTCCTGCCGAAGAACGGCCCGCCCGAGGCGGTGAGGATGATCTTTTTGAGCGCCTTGTTTGGCGGCGACGCCTGCAGACACTGGAAAATGGCGGAATGCTCGCTGTCTACCGGCAGCAGCTTTACGCCCGCTCTTTTTACGGCGTCCAATACCAGCGGGCCGCCTGCCACGATGGCCTCTTTGTTGGCCAGTGCAAGGTCTTTGCCCGCGTTTACCGCGGAGAGGGCAGGTTTTAGTCCCGCAAGCCCCACGATGGCGTCGATCACGGTGTCCGCGCCCTCCATTGCGGCGCATTCGCATACGCCCTCGGGGCCGGAATACACCTCTGTTGCGGTGTCGGCCACGCGGAGCTTCAGCTCCTTCGCGGCGGCTTCATCCGAAAGCGCGGCGGCTTTCGGACGGAATTTCCGGATCTGCGCTTCGATCTTTTCAACGTTGTTGTTCGCGGTGACCGCCGTTACGCCGAAACCGGCTTTTTCGGCCACGTCGAGGCTCTGCACGCCGATGGAACCGGTGGAGCCCAGTACGGTGATATTCTTTTTCAATTGGTTACCCTCCGATGATCGCCGCTGTGACCGCGATCTCGGCGTAAAGCGCCGAAAACACGAAGATCGAAGAATCAAAGCGGTCCATCGCGCCGCCGTGACCGGGCAGGATATTGCCGAAGTCCTTGATGCCCTTGTGCCGTTTGATCGTGGACGCCGCCAGATCGCCGAACATGCTGATCACGGAAAGCGCGAGCGCAGAAACGAGCACCCACGCGATTTGGATATTGTCAGAAAGCTCAAACTTTGTTTTGAACACGTACCAAAGCAGCGCGCACATCAGCATATTGCCGATCACGCCGCCGATCGCGCCCTCCACGGTTTTTTTCGGGCTGATGTTCGGCGCCAGCTTGTGTTTGCCGAAGGCCTTGCCCGCAAACAGAGCGAAGCCGTCGGTCCACCAGGCGCAGAAGAAGGCGAACAGAATGAAGAAGATGCCGTCGCTCTGCCCGTAAAGATCCGGCCATTTGATATAAACGTCACGAAACAGCACCACGCATGAGAGCGCCGCCGGGATCAGAACCGAACAGAACAGCGAACTCACCACCTGGTCGAAATGCAGGCGTTTGTGGTCGGCTACCATTATGATCAGCGAAAGCAGAACGATGCCCGTGATCACCGGGAACAGCGGGATATCCAGTTTCGTTTTGTATTCGGCGTACAGCACCGTGCATACGCCCGTGAGCTCGCACAGCACGAAAAACGGGATGTTTTTCACGTCGAACACGCGCAGCATTTCATAAACGCAGATACCCGCCACCACGGACATGATGATCGCAAACGCCGGGGTATATACCGTAAACATCCAGCCCACGGCAATCGAAACGCCTACCAGCGCGGTCAGTAATCTTTTCTTCATGATCTTCTATTGCGGACGCTCTTACGTCCGTTCCTTTGCTAAAGTCAGATGCCGCCGAAGCGACGGTTCCTTTTTTCATATGCCCGCAGCGCTTCGTCGAAATCGCGCTCGGTGAAATCGGGCCAGAGCACGTCGGAATACCAGAATTCGGCGTAGGCGCTCTGCCACAGCAGAAAATTCGAGATGCGCTGTTCGCCGCTGGGCCGGATCATCAGATCCACCGGCGGCTGGTCGCCCGTATACAGGCGGCTGCCGATCAGCGCGGGGGTGATATCTTCGGGCTGCAGCGATCCCGAGCGCACGTCTTCGGCAATGCTCCGCACGGCGTGCGTGATCTCCTGCTGCGAACCGTAGTTCACCGCGATATTGAGGTTCACCTTCGTCATATCGGCGGTCAGCGTCTCCACCGTGTCCATCAGCGCGGCAAGCTCCGGCGCAATGGCGCTTCTGTCGCCCAGAAAGCGCAGACGGATGCCCTTTTCACGGTTTTCATCCAGCCGGTCCATGGCCTCCTGCAGGTAATCGCCGAACAGGCGCATAATGGCGTTCACCTCGTTTTCGGGGCGGCTCCAGTTTTCGGTGGAGAACGCGTAAAACGTGATGTGCTTTATGCCGAGGTCGCCGGCGTATTCGCCGATCTTCCGAAAGGTCTTTGCGCCTTCGATATGCCCTTCGCTTCTCGAGAGGCCTCTTTTCTTCGCCCAGCGCCCGTTGCCGTCCATGATCACGGCAACGTGGCGGGGGAGTACGGTAAAATCTGCGGCTGTCATCAGATCGCCATGATCTCCGCTTCTTTTTCGGCGGCTACATTGTCCACCTGCTTAATGAAGTCGTCGGTGACCTTCTGCACTTCTTTTTCGGCGTCGCTCAGGTCGTCTTCGGTGAGGTCGCCGGCCTTCTTCATGGCCTTCAGCTTCTCAATGGCGTCGCGGCGGATGTTGCGCACGGCCACCTTCGCGCCTTCGGCCTGGCTTCTCACGTCTTTGCTGAGGGCTTTTCTGCGCTCCTCGGTAAGGGGCGGGAAGGTGAGGCGGATCACAACGCCGTCGTTCTGCGGGTTGATGCCGAGGTCCGAAGCCTGAATGGCCTTTTCGATCAGCTTCAGGGCGGATTTATCCCACGGCTGGATCACGAGGATGCGCGCTTCGGTCACCGAGATGGCGGCCATCTGGTTGATCGGCGTGGGGGTGCCCCAGTAATCCACGCGGATGGGATCCAGCACGGCGGCGTTGGCGCGGCCGGCACGGATCGAATTATACTCGGAGCGAAGCGCCGAGATGGTTTTGTTCATTTTTTCTTTTGCGTGAGCGATAACAGTATCCATAATGTTCCTCCAAAAACAATTAATATTTTACTACTGTGCCTATATTTTCACCGAGAACGGCTTTTTTGATGTTCTCGGGTGAATTCAGATTGAATACCAGCATCGGCATGTGGCTGTTGAGCGCCAGCGCCGCGGCGGTGTTGTCCATCACGTTCAGGCGTTTTTCAAGGATCTCGTCAAACGTGATCTCATCGTATTTCTTCGCGTCGGGATTCTTGCGGGGGTCGCTGTCGTAAACGCCGTCCACGTTCGTGGCCTTGAAATAGATATCCGCGTCCAGCTCTGCCGCACGCAGCGCCGCGCCGGAATCGGTGCTGAAGAACGGGTTGCCGGTGCCGCAGCTGAAAAGAACGATGTAACCTTCGTTCAGCAGGCGGTCCGCGTCGAATTTATTGAAGGATCTTCCCACGCGCTGGATGTCCCACGCGTTCATAACCTCCGCCTTCGCGCCCAGAGAGATCAGCGTATCCTGTACCGCGAGCGCATTGATCACGGTGCCGAGCATGCCCATCTGGTCCGCGCGCGTACGGTTCATGTTGCCGCCGCTGCGTCCGCGCCAGATGTTGCCGCCGCCCACCACGAGGCCGATCTGTACGCCCATATCGGCGCATTCCTTGATCACGGTGCAGATCTCGGTGATCTTCTCAAAATCGAACCCCGCTTCTTTCTCTCCGGCAAGCACTTCGCCGCTGATCTTGAGCAGGATACGTTTGTAAACAGGTTTCATAAACGTCCTCCGTTCTAATGTAATTATAGTTACACATTTTTATTCTACCTTATTTTTTTCATTATGTAAAGATTTTTTTATAAATATTCATAAAATTCTTTTCTTGACGCGCGACTCATGCTCTGTTATAATCATCGTTATGAAAGGGGTTCATTTATATGCTTACATTGTCTTTACGTGAGATTATCGATATATCGGAACAGTTCATCCTGGAGGACGAGGTGACCTCCTTCACGCCCATCGAAACCGGCAACATCAACGGTACCTTCCGGCTGGACTGCAAAAACGGCGGGATCTATCTGCTGCAGAATATCAACACCGTTGTGTTTCAGAATACCGAGGTGCTGATGAACAACGTGGATAAGGTATGCGCCTTCCTGCGCGAAAAGACCGCTTCGGGCGCAACTTCTCTTACCACGCTGTTCTGCTATCCGTGCAAAGACGGAAAAAAGTATTACACCGACGCTGCCGGGCGCGTCTGGCGGATCTATAATTACATCCGCGATTCGGTGTGCTATAATATCCTGTCCTCGCCCGAGCTGTTCTGCAAAACCGGCAGGGCCTTCGGCGAATTCCAGAAGCTGCTGGCGGATTTCCCGATCGAAGAGCTCGGCGAGACCATTCCGGGGTTCCACGACACCGCGAAGCGCTACGCAACATTTCTTGATAGCGTCGAAAAGGACGTCTGCGGTCGTCTGAAAACCTGTATGCCCGAAGTGGAGTTTGTGAAAGCCCGCGCCGAGGATACGCACGTCCTCACCGACCTGCTGGCGGCAGGCAAACTGCCCCTGCGCGTGACGCATAACGACACCAAGCTCAACAACATTCTGTTCGACGCCGAAACGCTGGAGCCCAAGTGCGTGGTGGATCTCGATACCGTGATGCCGGGCCTGTCCCTTTACGATTTCGGCGACGCGATCCGTTCCGGCGCGAGCACCGCCGAAGAGGACGAAACCGATCTTTCCAAGGTGAGCATGAGCATGGAGCTGTACGAGGCCTATACGAAGGGCTACCTCTCCGCCGCAGGCGACAGCCTCACGCCCCTTGAGATCGAATACATGCCCTTCTCTGCAAAGCTGCTCTCGCTGGAATGCGGTATCCGTTTCCTTACCGATTATCTCGACGGCGACGTTTACTTCAGAACGAAGCCCGGCTGGCCCGAACACAACCTCGTCCGCTGCCGCACGCAGTTCAAGCTGGTCGCGGACATCGAGAGCAAGCTGGAAGAAATGGCTGCTTTTACGAAAAGTGTTGTGTGATTAGTGGCCAGTGGTCAGTGGCCAGTGGCCAGTGATTAGTGCTATATAATAAAGAGCTTACTGATTCCGGGGTAGGGCAGTAAGCTCTTTTTGAAATGCAGTATGGCGCGCAGCGCAAAGGAGCCGATGTATCAGGCCGCACTGGTCACTAGCCACTAGCCACTAGCCACTGGCCACTAG
>JAFRSZ010000282.1 GCA_017439205.1 Clostridia bacterium | reverse complement strand
GTTCTGAATGTGGTAACGCACCGTGTCCACGGTGATGTGCAGGCGTTTTGCGATCTCTTCGTTCGTATAGCCTGAGGTCAGCTCCCTGAGCACGTCCAGCTCACGGTCCGTCAGGTTTGCGCGTGTGGTTGCGCCGAAGGGAAGATCCGGGGAGGCGGAGGGATAAACGCGTTCTCCCGCTACGGTGCGGTTCATCACTTCCAGCAGCGGTTCGGCGCTGTACTCCTTGTACCAGAAGCTCTCGATACCGGCCTGCCGCGCTTTTTCTTCCCACGAGGCCTCGGCGGCGGAGGTGCATACGATGATCTTGATCTCCGGAAAGCGCGCCTTGATCCGCGCGGCGGCGGTCAGCCCGTCTGTGCCCGTGCGCATCATCACGTCCATCAATATCAGATCCACCGGATTCTGTTCGCAGAACAGCTCCGCATCTTCCGCGGCTTCGAGCAGCCCGACCAGAACGTACCGCGCGCAGGAACGCACGTACATTTCAAAAAAGCTGCGGGAAATACGCAGATCGTCCACCACAAGAACGCGAACCGGATCACTCATAAAACTTAAACGCTCCTTTTTTGTACCGAAAGCAAAAAAGCGCTCCTGAGAGCGCAGTAATAATATATGCGCCCATAATATCTTTATATTATTATAGGCGAATTAAAATGAAATTTCACCATCACTTTGGACGGGATTGAAGCGGGAACCGTGCAAATTTCAGTTTATCGCCGCAATCTCATCTCCACCGTAAACACCGGCGTTGGCGTTACCGTCATACTGCCGCCGAGCGTTTCAACGGCGTCCTTCAGCGATCTCAACCCGCCGGAGAGCGTGATCTCCTCCGCCGCGGGGGCGCCGTTCGTTTCGATCCGGACGGTATAATCGGCAAGGTTTTTCTTCACCGCAACGAGCATCTTATCGCCGTCCGCGTGCTTTACGGCGTTCATCGCGCATTCGCGCACCGCCTGCCCGAGAAGTCTGCGCAAAGACGTATCCTGCGGAGGTTCCCCCGTGACCGTTACGTTGATACCTACGCCTTTTGCCACCTGCAGCGCGTTGGCAAGCGGATCTTCGGCGGGTTCGCTGCCTGCGTTCGCAGCTCCGAGCATATATTCGTCGGCTTTACACAGCAGTGCGTACAATGCTGCGGCGTCGTCGCTTTCGGGATGCTCGAACCAGTGCTTTGAACGCAGCAATATGTGCCCGAGCGTGTCGTGTACCATTACGCGTGCGGCAAGGCTTTCGCGCCGCATAACAAGGTCGGTCAGTTCAACGCTGTAGGCCTTCATTCGCACGCTGATGTCCCTGAGCTTTTTGTTCTGCCGCTCCAGATACGCCGTTACGTGGAACTGCTCGGTGATATCCGCGGCTGTGAGCTGGCGGTAACTGCTGCCGTCCACTTCGATCTCAGCGTCGGCAAACAGCAATACGCAGTCTTCGCCGAGCTGCAGAATGATCTGATCGTTGCTGTGTTCACCTGCGGATTCTATTGCCCCGAGAAAGCGGTTTCCGTCCGAGAGCGGCTGATCCGTCAGCTTCTGGCACCATGTGTTCATCTGCAGGTTTGCCAGTGTTACGGTGCCGTTTGCCGCGATAAAGCATACCCCCACGGGCAGATCATCCAGCGCTTCCTTTACCGAATCGGAAGAGGGGCGGCTTTTGGTGAAGCGCACGTCGCTCAGCAGGCAAAGCGCGATCGCCGCGGCGGAGCACAGTTCCGTTACGGCAAAGCACAGCCACGGCAGAGAATACAGCAGCTCCACCGGCGCAGGGAACGCAACGCGCTCGGGCAGATGCGGAGGAAAGTAGGTCCTGTCCGTCAGCAGCACGATTGCGGCTGCAATGCATACCGTATGCAGAGCGGTTCCCGCACGGTAAACGGGCCGCCGCGGCCGCAGGAAAGCCAGAATGCAAACGTACGCCTGCAGAACCAGGAGCAGCAGCATCGCGATGCGCAGTATATAACCCACCGGGGTAAAAACGACGTCCGCAAATACGCTCACTGCGCGGCCCCCCTTTCGTAAAAGGGTATATGAAAATAGGTAAGGCCTTCGCTCTGCCGTACTTTTGCCGGCAAAGGGGTATCGGGCATTTCTTCGGGCGGCGCGGCGTCCGTTACAAGGCGCAGTCCTTCGTCTGTAAACGCGGCAAGAATACGTTTCATACCGGGCGTAAGCGCTTCAACAACCGTTTCAAAGGTTTCATACACGTCAAATGCCGTCTCTCTGTTTATTTTACCTGCGGCATCGCCGGACACGTCCATCCGCACGCCGAGATAAACAAGATACCGTGCGGATTCCTCCATGGCAAGCGTGAGCTCGCGCGTATCGATCTCATCGGCGCCCTCGTTCACCAGCAGCAGGTTCGCGCTGCGCTTGATCCAGGCGTTGAGAAGGCTCACCCGCGCCAGAACCCGGTCGAAGTCCGGCGCGTCCGGGGAGGTGTTTCTCAAAAGCTCCGATACCGTTTTTTGACGGCCGTAGGTCTTTTTGGAAATCTCGGCATAGATCCTGCTGCGGCTTTGAGTTTGCGCCTTCTGCTCGCGCAGATCGTTTTCCGCTTTGATCAGGGTATGCTCCGTTTCGAGCAGCTCGTTCGCGTCCGAAAGACGCTCGTTCATGCGGTTGAGTTCGCTTACGTCTTCGGTATAGAACACGCTGCCGGCCTTCAGCGGCTTGCCGGAAAGCCGTAGGTCTTCGGTAACGTAAACGGGAGAAACCAGCGCCTGCCGAAGCTGCGCAGGGGAGGCGTCCACAGCGGAAGATGTGCGGTAAACGGGCTGCAGATCAACGTCCGTGATCACGGCGGGGTAGCGCATATCCTTAAAAAACGCGGCGTAATTCTGGTTGTGCGGGATCAGCCGGAAACGGATGCAGAATTCAAAAAAGCAGGTGATGCAGAAAATGCAGTATTGCGGCATCAACAGAAACATGACGCCGGTAGCGTTGTGAAGATACCGTGAAAGCGGCAGATATAAGGGCATAAGCAGCAGCGGCAGCAGCACAAGAAAGAACTGAACGCGTTTTCGGAAGAGCACGGCCAGCCGGACCGTACCGGACAGCGCTTCCAGCGCTACAAAGGCGGCGCCGATATAATACACCGGCCCGTAGCCGTAGCCATAGCCGGTATAAAAATACGTGGGGTCGTCCGGTACGAACACGAGGTAATGCAGGTCGTTCGTAAGAACAAACGCGAGAAGAATACCCGAAACGGTCAGGCATGCCGCCCCCCAGCGCATAGCCCGTTTTCCGTGCGCGATGGTGAGGCAGGTGATCAGAAACAG
>JAFRSZ010000281.1 GCA_017439205.1 Clostridia bacterium | reverse complement strand
ATTACGTAGACCATGACGGACAGGCGGCGACCTGCCTTGAAGACGGCTGGAAGCCCTATCAGACCTGTACCCGCTGCGACTACTCTTCTTATGAAGTGATCCCGGCCAGGGGCCACGACTGGAGTGAATGGACCGAAACGGCCGCTCCCACCTGCCTTGACGTCGGCCGGAAGGAAAGAACCTGTTCCCGCTGCGGCGGAACGGATACCGCTGAAATTGCCGCGCTCGGCCATATGTGGAGCGCATGGGCAACGGTGACCGAGCCGTCTCCCGAGGCGGACGGCCTTGAAAAGCGTGTCTGCTATCGCTGCAACGCCGAAGAGACCCACCCGATCCTCTGGAACGCCGAAGCGGACAGAACGGTCCAGTTCGTGGTGTCCGGCGATATGCACTACGTGCTGCACACGGGCGATACGCAGTACGAGATCTATCGCGGCGATACGCCTGCCATCATGTGGTATTCCACCCGTCCGCTGTCGTTCAGCGTGGTGCTTCACGGCAACTGGAGCGCAAACGGCTGCATCGTGAGCGTGAACGGCAAAGAACTGAAGCCCAACGCGGACGGCACGTATACGCTTCCCGCCGGTACCGATTACGCGATCGTAAACTGCGATCCCGTTACCGTTGCAGAGGACGGCAGTATATCAAACGTTTGCGCGTACTGCGGCAAGATCCACCCGAACAGCATCTGGGGCCGGATCGTCGCGTTCTTCCATCTGATTTTCCACTTCTTTAACCGTTTGTTCGGCAGATGATCCCCATATTCTCAGGAGCGCGCTTCGGCGCGCTCTTTTTGTTTGTATGTAAAATTCATACAAACAGTTCCTGCGACCTCAAAACTCCGAACTCCTAAACTCTAAACTATTTTAATAATTCTATAAAAATGCCTTGTATTTTATTATATTGCATGGTATGATAAATTAAATAACTATGGAGTGATATGGCTTATGGCAGAAAATCGGTTTTATCCAGTCGTGATCGTGCCCGGGATCGGGCAGTCCAAAGTGGTCGAAAAGGACGCCGCCGGCAATACGCTGCGCCGGGTCTGGCCGCTGGATATTGATAAAAACCAGCTGATCGACCGCATGAAAGCGCCCTTCATGAAGATGGTGCTTTTCCGCCGGGACGCGGGCTTTTCCGACGCCGCGGCCGAAACGGCGCACGAGATGATCGGCGGGCTTGCCACCATGCCCAACGGCGATATGGCGAGAAACCTTGAAGCGGTCACCTATATGTACCCGCTTTCGGAGTGCACCGACGATGAAAAGCGGTACATCTACAAAATGGCGCCCGTGCAGAAGCTCGGCAGCCTGATCGGGGAAGAAAACATCTTTTTCTTCGCCTTCAATTCGTTCGCCAGACCCTATGCCGTGGCAAAAGAGCTGCGCGCGTTCGTGGATATGGTAAAGCAGCGCACCGGCAGCGACAAAGTGAATTTTCTCCCGCTGAGTCTCGGCGGCGCGATGTTTACGGCTTACCTCGACGAATACGGCTCCGACGACGTGCACCGTATCGTGTATTTCGTGCCCGCGCTGCAGGGGACCGTTACCGTTGCGGACGTGTTTGAGAAGAACGTGGATCCCTCAAAGGCGGACGAGCTGCTGGGCAGCCTGATCGGCGGCAGTAACGCCTCCGCCGCGAAGAGCGTGATGGGCATGATGCCCGCCGGCGTGATCCCGACGCTTACCGATAAACTGCTTGACGTGCTGATCCGCGACGTGCTTTCCGGCAGCGGCGCCATGTGGGCGTGCCTGCCGCCGCAGCGGTACGAAGCGCTTGCCGCAAAATACCTTTCCGACGCCGCTCACGCGCCTTTGAAGGCGGAAACGGACCGCTACCGTGCCGCGCAGGGTTCGCTGCGCGAAACGCTTCAGGCGCTCTCTGAGAAGGGGATCGGCATTTATATCTGCTGCTGCTACGGCAGATCGCTTCCGGGTGTGCTGCGCAGCGCGCCGCAGTTCTCGTCCGACGGGGTGATCGATATCGGTTCCGCCTCTCTCGGCGCAACGGCGGCCGCTCCCGGGCAGAAGCTCGACCCCGCTTCGCTCGGTGAAAACGCCCGTCTTTCGCCAGACGGCACGCTGGACGCCTCCACGGGCGCGTTCCCTGACAGCACCTGGTATTTCCGCGATCAGTACCACGATTCCATCGCGTATAACGATACCGCGCTTCAGGTAGCGATGCGGGCGCTCTCAGACGAGAGCTTCACGGGGGTCGGTTCCGATCCCGCGCTCGGGCAGTTCAACGAAAAAGAGGATAACCGCGGCTGACGCGGTTGAAGGGAGAATACACGATGGACGATTTTGAGCTTTTCAGCAAAGAAACGCTTCCGGAAAGCGATACGCGGGAAACGTCGGAAGATGATTTCGGCCCGCTTCCGCCGGAACTCTTTGAAAAATATCTGACGGACGACGATACGTCCGACGCGCAAAAAACCGATGAAACCTACGCGCAGGCCGACGCACCGGCGGACGTGCGGGATGCTTCCGCGGATGCGCAGGAGGACGATCCTGCGCCCGCCCCGCAGGAAACCGTACCTGCCCCCGTGCAGCGTCCCGCGCAGCGCGGCTATGCCTTCAAGGTGCGCAACCTTTCCAAAGATTACGGCGGCCATAAGGTGCTGGACGATATCTCTTTCGATATCCCCGCCGGCAAGATCGTGGGGCTGCTGGGGCCCAACGGCTGCGGCAAAACAACGCTGATCAAGATCCTTGCGGGCCTTATCCACGACTATACCGGCCTCGTCAAGGTCGGCGGCAGAAGCATCGGCGTGGGTTCCAAGGCAAGCGTTGCGCTGCTGCCGGATTCCACCTACTTCCCGCAGCGCTTCCGCACCATCGACTGCATCAATTATTTCGCGGATTTCTTCGCCGATTTCGACAAGGTGAAGGCCATCGAGTTCGCGTCCGAATTCGGGTTGGACCTGAACCAGCGCATCAAGGCCATGAGCAAGGGCATGCAGGAAAAGCTGCAGCTGCTGGTCGTAATGAGCCGCGCGGCGGATATCTATCTGCTGGATGAGCCTCTGGGCGGCGTAGACCCGGCGGCGCGCGCGGTGATCATGGATATCATCATGAAGAATTACAAAGAGAACGCCACGCTCCTGCTCTCCACGCATCTGGTGAACGATCTGGAGCACAGCTTCGACCACGTTCTGATGCTGGGCAAGGGGCGCGTGCTGGTAAACACCGGTATCGATACGCTTCGTTCCACCGGCAAATCGGTGGAAGAGATCTTTAAGGAGGTGATCGGCGATGCTTGGGAAGTTGATTAAAAACTCTTTCAAGGCAAACGCCAGCGCGGTTTACATCAATTATCTGGCCATGGGCGTCGTCGCGGTGATCATGCTGATCCTGATGTTTGTGGACTGGACCAAATGGGGCGATCGCGGCGTCGGCGTGGGTATGGCCATCAAGGTGGCTGCCGCGGGGCTTCTGTGCCTCACCGCGTTCGTGAACATGGTGCTCACCTTCGTCGCCGTGTTCGGCGAATTCCGCCGCAGCATGTACCGCTCCGAAGGCCAGCTCACCCTCACGCTGCCGGTGCGTTCCTCCACGCTGCTTTTTGCGAAATGGCTCTCCGGCTCTTTCTGGGTGATCCTCAGCTATACCGCTCTGTATCTGTGCATATTCGGCTCCATGCTGTACCTGATCCGGCATTCGCTTGGCGTGATCGAGGGCGACGCCGATTACTACAGCATTTATACGCTCGTCACCGAAATGATCCGCCAGCTCGCCGACGCTGCCGGTATCAACGCGCCGAACATCAACGTGGTGCTGAACCTTGCAGGCGTATACGCGATCAAAGGCGGCGTTTCCGCGTGTGTTTTCGTGATGATCGTATTCTTCGCGGTCACCGTTTCTTACTGTCGCCCGTTCAATAAGCACAACAGCCTGAACGCGGTTTTGTTCTTCTTTATCACCACGTTCGTTTCAATAACGGCAGCAAAGATCATGCAGAACCTGTTTACGGTATATATCGTGGTATCGCAGGATGCTTTCACGTTCGTGACCGGCAAAGAAGAGGTGAAAGCGGCGTGGATGAACGGCTACGGCGCCGCCTCCTTTACCGATATGTTCGTAACCGCGCTGTTCGGCGTGGGCGTCTATCTGTTCACCGTGCATCTGATCGATACCAAGGTCAACGTGAGCGACTGATATGAGTTACAAACTGATCGACATTTCCAAAGACCTGCGCACCGCGCCTGTATATCCGGGCGATCCGAAGCCGGGCGTTTCGGTGTTCAGCTCCATTGCCGCCGGCGACGCGTGCAATATGGCGCTGCTCACCACAACGCTGCACGCGGGCACCCATGCGGATGCGCCGCTGCATTTTCTGCGCACCGGGGCGGATATCGCCTCGCTGCCGCTGGATCCCTTTATCGGGGAGTGCACGGTGTTTGAACCCGAAGAAAGGGTCCTCACCGGGCAATACGTCGATCAGTGTTTTCCACGGGTGGAACGGCTGCTCCTGAAGAGCCGCGGCAAATCGTATTTCGACCGCACCGGGGCGGAGGAGGCAGCCTACCTCGGCATAAAGCTCATCGGCACCGACGGCATGAGCGTGGGATGCGAAACGGACGAGATCGGCCCGCACCGCGCGCTGCTGGACGAGGGCGTAGCAATCCTTGAGAATCTCGATCTTTCCGACGTCGCCCCCGGCAGGTATTTCCTGCTCGCGCAGCCGGTGAAGATCGCCGGCATGGATGGCGCCCCGGTAAGAGCCGTGCTGCTGGACGGGTATCTGTTTTGGAGTAAGTAGGGCCCGGGGCATAGGGCACAGGATCCACACAAAACAAAAAACAAAAAATCACCGAACAGCTATCTGCCTAAAAAAACCGGGTCGGGTACGTCGCATTTCGTCATATTGCGGTCTTGATAATTATTTAACAATAATATAAAATATAATTTGGAAAATACAGGAAAAAAAGGAGTTAAAAAAACTATGAGCACACTCAACAAGAAAACCGTTGAAGATATCGACGTTAAGGGCAAAAAGGTCCTTGTACGCTGCGATTTCAACGTAAAAATGGAAGACGGCGTGATCACCAGCGATAAGCGCATCGTCGCCTCCCTTCCCACCATTCAGTACCTGATCGACCAGGGCGCGATGCTGATCCTCTGCTCGCACCTCGGCCGTCCGAAGGGCGCGTTCGATCCCGCGTTCTCGATGGCGCCTGTGGCAGCCCGCCTTTCCGAGCTGCTGGGCAAAGAAGTAAAGCTCGCTTCCGACGTGGTGGGCGAGAGCGCCAAGTCTCTTGCCGCAGCGCTGCAGCCCGGCGACGTGATGCTGCTCGAAAACGTCCGCTTTGAGCCCGGCGAGACCAAGAACGATCCCGCTCTCTCCAAGGCGTTTGCCGACCTCGCCGATATCTTCGTGAACGACGCGTTCGGTTCCGCGCACAGAGCCCATTCCTCCACCACGGGCGTAGCCGATTATCTTCCCTCTGCCGTCGGTTATCTGATCCAGAAAGAGATCGAGTTCATCGGCGGCGCGCTTGAGAATCCGAAGCGTCCTCTGGTCGCCATCCTCGGCGGCGCCAAGGTCTCCGATAAGATCGGCGTGATCAACAACCTGCTTGAAAAGTGCGATAAGCTCATCATCGGCGGCGGCATGGCCTATACCTTCTTTGCCTCGCAGGGCCTGAATATCGGCAACTCTCTGGTGGACCACGATAACATTGAAGCCGCAAAGGGTATGATGGCCAAGGCCAAGGCGCTGGGCAAGCCCTTCATGCTGCCCGTTGACAACGTGATCGCAACCAGATACGATGAAAATGCCGAATATATGCGCATCTATTCCGATTCCATCCCGGACGGCTGGATGGGTCTCGATATCGGACCGGTCACCAGCGAGCTCTATGCCAAGTCCATCAAGGACGCCGGCACCATCATCTGGAACGGCCCCATGGGCGTTTCCGAGTGGGAGCATTTCGCCAACGGCACGATCTCCGTTGCCAGAGCCATTGCCGAAACGGACGCGATCTCCATCATCGGCGGCGGCGACTCCGCTGCTGCCATCAAGAAGCTCGGCTTTGCCGATAAGATGAGCCACATCTCCACCGGCGGCGGCGCTTCCCTCGAATTCCTCGAGGGCAAGGAGCTTCCCGGCATCGCCTGCATCGACGAAAAGTAAGTCTGTGGTCAGTGGTCAGTGGCCAGCGGCCGTTTGCGAACGGCAGATCCATCCCCTAAACCGAGATAAACAGCATAATCCATATTATCATTCTGAAAACGGAATTCGGAGGTTTAATAATGAACAAAGCGAAAAGAGCGGCGGTTATCGCCGGCAACTGGAAAATGAACAAGACCCCCGCAGAGGCGAAGGCCCTCATAGAAGAGATGAAGCCCCTTGTAGCGGATGCGGACTGCGACGTGGTTCTCTGCGTGCCCTATGTTGATATCCCTGCCGCCATCGAAGCGGCCGCGGGCTCCAACATCAAGATCGGCGCCGAGAACGTGCATTTCAAGGCCAGCGGCGCATATACCGGCGAAGTGAGCGCCGATATGCTGAAGGCCGTGGGCGTGGAATACGTGATCATCGGCCACAGTGAGCGCCGTCAGTATTTCGGCGAGACCGACCAGACCGTGAACCTGCGCACCCTTGCCGCGCTGAACGCGGGCCTCAAGGTGATCCTCTGCGTCGGCGAAACGCTGGAGCAGAGAGAGCTCGGCTACACCGAAGCGCTGCTTGAGTACCAGACCAAGATCGCCCTCACCGGCGTGAGCGCGGACCTCCTGAAGAACGTGATCATCGCCTACGAGCCCGTATGGGCCATCGGCACCGGCGTTACCGCCACCGACGAGCAGGCGGACGAGGGCAACGGCTTCGTGCGGAGCGCCCTGGCGGCCGCTTACGGCAGAGACGTGGCGGAGACCGTTACGATCCAGTACGGCGGCTCCATGAACGCCAAAAACGCCGAAGGCCTGCTCTCTAAGGTCAACGTGGACGGCGGCCTGATCGGCGGCGCCTCCCTGAAAGCGGCTGATTTCAGCGTGATCGTAAAAGCGGCGAGCAAATAATAATTCGGAATTATGAATTCGGAATTCGGAATGATGTGTCGGAAATGCGGTAAAACGGGTAAGGGCGAAGCCCTTCCGAAAATTCCGCATTCCGCATTCCGCATTCCGAATTATATTTGGAGCGTGTTATCATGAACAAACAACCTGTAGTATTATGCATCATGGACGGTTTCGGTATCCGTGAGGAAACCTACGGCAACGCCATCAAGGCGGCGAAAACGCCCAATTTAACGAAGTTTTTCAGCGAGAACCCGTTTACCACCATCGGCGCTTCGGGGCTGGACGTGGGCCTGCCGGACGGCCAGATGGGCAACAGCGAGGTCGGCCACACCAACATCGGGGCGGGAAGAGTGGTTTACCAGATGCTGGTGAAGATCTCCAAGTCCATTCAGGACGGCGAATTCCAGAAGATCCCCTGCATCCTGAACGCAATGGAAAACTGCAAAAAGAACAACAGCGCCCTGCACCTGATGGGCCTGCTTTCCGACGGCGGCGTGCATTCGCACATAGAGCACCTGTTCGGCATCCTTGAAATGGCGAAGGCTTACGGCCTTACAAAGGTCTACGTCCACTGCATCATGGACGGGCGCGACGTGAGCGTCACCTCGGGCAAGGGCTTTGTGGCCGAAACGCAGAAGAAGTGCGCCGAGCTGGGCCTCGGCGGCATCGCCACCATCACCGGCCGCTATTACGCGATGGACCGCGACTTTGCGTGGGACCGCGTAGAAAAGGCTTACGCCGCGTTCGTGTACGGCGAGGGCATCCGGAACGCCGACCCCGTGGACGCCATGCAGAAATCGTATGACGCGGGCGTGACCGACGAGTTCATCATCCCCACCGTGGTCAATCCGGACGGCTGCATCAAGGCGAACGACAGCGTCTTCTTCTATAACTTCCGCCCGGACCGCGCGCGTCAGATCACCCGCACGTTCGTGGACCCCGATTTCAACGGCTTCGAGCGCCGTAACGGCTTCTTCCCGCTTACCTACGTGTGCATGACGCAGTACGACGAAACCATGCCGAACGTATCGGTCGCGTTCCCGCCCGAGGCCCTTGTGAACACCTTCGGCGAATTTTTACAGAACAACGGCAAAACGCAGCTGCGCATCGCCGAAACGCAGAAATACGCGCACGTCACGTTCTTCTTCAACGGCGGCGAAGAAAAGACCTTCGTGGGCGAGGACCGCATCCTGATCCAGAGCCCGGACGTGGCCACCTTCGATCTGAAGCCCGAAATGAGCGCCTATGAGGTGTGCGACGCGGTGTGCAAAGAGATCCGCTCCGGCAAATACGACGCCGTGATCCTGAACTATGCCAACTGCGATATGGTGGGCCATACCGGCGTGTTCGAGGCCGCCGTAGCCGCCGTGGAGGCCGTGGATACGTGCGTCGGCAGAGTAGTGGACGCCACGCTCGAAATGGGCGGCGTGTGCTTCATCACCGCCGATCACGGAAACGCCGATATGATGATCGGCCCGGATGACAAGCCCTTTACGCCCCACACCACCAACCCCGTGCCGTTCTGCATGGTCGGCCGCAAGGGCAAGCTCAAGGAGGGCGGGCGCCTTGCCGATATCTGCCCCACGATGCTGCGCGTGATGGGCCTGCCGCAGCCCGCCGAAATGACCGGCGAATGCCTGATCGTCGAGTAACGATTTTATAATTAATAACTAAGAATTAAAAAAACGGTTTACTTCTGCAGTAAGCCGTTTTTTTTTTCCGATTTGATGGCAAGGTTTTTCAGATCTCGGTTTGCCGTTCCGCGCGATAAACTGCAGTTTTACATATACTTTTGTACCGTAAAATACAGCAGAACAGCGCCGATCGCGGCGTAGATCAGGGCGGAACCGTAGATATCGCATTTCCGTATCTGCGTCCAACGGATGTCGTCGGGCGTCATTTCCTGATGGTACGCGTTCTGCATCGCACAGTAAATGTGTTTCCATCCCAGGCGGTACCCGATCAGCGTATGTGCCGACGCCGCGAAGGAAAAGCCGCATATCGCAAGGCAGAAGCCCGCATACGTTCTGAACAGCGCTACTGTGAGGCCCGCAAGTGCGATCCATCCGTAGCGGTAGAGATATGCCAGCGTGATCACCTTTCCGTAATCGTTTGATTTACGTCTTTTCATATGCCTGCCTCGTGCGGTCTGTGCTTACAGCAGCGCCCGCAGTTTGTCCAGAAACGCTTCCTCTCCGAAGGTGTTGAACTTGAAGAACATGGCCTGGCTGCCGCCGGAAGTGATCGCCGAAAGGCGGATCACGCCGTTTTCGCCCTGAAAGAGGGTCACCGAAAGGCTCACCCGGTTGCTGCCGATCCAGCTGTAGCGTTCAAACACACGTACGCTGCACCGGGAATAACCGTCCGAAAAGTCGCTGGCGTCTTCCATGGTGGCGGAGATGCTGCCTCCCATGATCCCTTTCTGAATGCGGGTCAGGATCTCGTCAAAATTGCCCTGTAACGTCGTTTCCAGTTTTGCCATAAGAATCCCTCCTTTTGATCGGATTACAATAATATCATAGCATATCGAGCCTCGAAAGTACAGTTACAGCTTCGTAACGCGTGAAGGTACCCGATAACACGGAAGACGGTAATGGTAACAAATTGGAATTTAGCGCACAGCGCGCGCCAATGAAAAATTAACGATTAATAATTAACAATTGATGAAGTAAACTATACCCATGAAAATGGACACATGGAAAAGTGCAGAAGGACAGACAGTCCCAAAAGAACGGACAGCAGAAAAGTGCAAAAACCCAAAGTGTGGACAGT
>JAFRSZ010000280.1 GCA_017439205.1 Clostridia bacterium | reverse complement strand
AGCGATATGCATTCCTGCCGAAATGCGCGATATATCCCTCCGGGAAGCGATATACCTTCGGTGCGATATGTGCCTGCGGCACGTGGAAAAGAATGCATATCATATCGCACGCAAACGGAGGGAAGCGTATATCGCATTTGCTAAGCAAATATATCGCATCGCCGTAAGGCGATATATCGCAAAGTGTAAACACCAACACAGCGACAAACTGAAATTTGAACCTTTGTCCTTCCAAAAAAAACAGCCTGCTCGCGCAGGCTGTTTTTACGTTATGCCGTTGTTTATTTCGCGCTGAAAATGTAGTAATCGGTGTTGGTGTTGATCACCTTCAGGTCGATGGTGCCGCTCATGATCTCGATGGGGTTGCCGCCCTCCTGAATGGCAAACGAGGCGTCAAGCGAGATGTGCTGGTCTACGTCGATATCGGTGAAATACTTCGAGGCGAGAGGCGTGTAAACGGTATCTTCGCCGTCCTGCGTTACAAGGAAGTAATAGGTGATCGCGCATTTGCTGACGATGTCTTTGCAGGTCATGTCGATCTCAAAGCCGTCGTCGCTGTTTACCTGATTGAACATGTCGGAATAGGAGCGGATATCGATGCCGGTGGCGCGCATCAGAGCGGTCTCATCGGTGGAATCCTTGACCTGAGAGTATTTTTCATCCTTGATCTCAACCGTTACCTTCTGGATGTTGCCGGTGGCGTTGGCCAGCGCCTTGAACTCGTTGAGGTCCTGCGTTCTGGAGGTCTGGGCGTTGATGCGCAGAAGCACGGAATCGGGGAGCTCGTCGATCATGTCGATCTTGTCAACGTCCTGTACGGTGATGCTCTTGATATCGGCGGCGGTCAGGTGGCTGACTTCGGTGGAGTAGGTCAGCGGATAATACTGATACAAATAAGAGGACTGCCATCTGTAATCGGAATACTCAGCGTCGGGCTTATCAAGCTCTTCAATAAAGCCGTCGATGATATCCTGTTCGGAGATGGATTCGCCCATCATCAACATCAGCATCTTTGCGGTGTCGGAAATCTTGATGTTGGAATCAAGCACTGTGCCTCTGCTCTCCTGCTTGGAGATGCTGCTGAAACATACTTTATTGTCTTTCTTGATGGCGTTCACCAGCGTGTTGAACGAGGGCATCACGGTTTTGCCGCAGCGGGTGCACACGATATCCTGATCGCCGCTGATGGAATCGGCGCTCACGTTATGGCCGAGCGCGGGGATGTTCACCTTCAGTTCGGCGAGCGTATCGCCGTTTTCACCGCAGAGTGGGCATTCGTACCAGTCGATACCGGGGGCGGTGCAGGTGGCGGCAACGCTCTTTTCGGCATTCAGGATCTTGCCGGAGTGGTTCAGTTTCTGATCGGTGCCTACTCTCGCGCCGTAGCACAGGGTGCAGCGCTGATACCAGGTAAAGCTTTCGGTGCAGGTGGCGGGGCCGGGTTTGTTCTTGTTCTGCGGTATTTTTTCACCGTATTGGCAGTCGCCGATCTCTACCTCGCCGCACTTGGTGCAGGTGCGCGAATGGTACCCCACGGGAAGCTTCTTCTCGTTTCTTTCGCACTTCCACTCGGTTGTCTTTTCGGGGTTTGCCTCATCCTCAATCGTTTTAACCGTATAGACCGTCCATTCGTGGTCGCAGGCGCCTGCAAGGTCTTCCAGCCCTACGGCAGCGCGAAGGATCGAACGGGCGTCGTTCGCGGTGATATGGTTGTCGCGATCTACGTCGGCGGCTTTGAACTCGGCGGAGCCGGGAGCGAAGTTTTCAAGGCCTACGGCGGCGCGAAGCGCAAGACGCGCGTCCGCTGCGTTCACACCGTCTTTTCCGTCTACGTCGCCGAGCGCGTTGGCGAACGCCGTAAACATAAACAGCATTGCGCAAACGAGCGCAACAAGGGTTATCAAAAGTGTTTTCAGCGATTTACGCATAAATAACTTCCTTTCAGATTTATAATAATACATCATAATTATAAATGAATTTCAAAGAAAACGCAATAGAATTTTCATGAAAAAAACCGCCGGATTTTTTGTAAAATCTGACGGTTTCCGAAGCGGTATTCTTTTGTTGGATGTTATTCGACCGGGAACTTGTTCTCGAGGCCCACCGACATACGAAGGATCAGACGCGCGTCGGAAGCGGTGATCATATAGTCGCCGTCCACGTCCGCCACCAGCAGCATGATACGCGAGGGGGGCGTTTCAAGCCCTACCGAATAGCGCATCGCAAGGCGGGCGTCCGCCGCGTCGATCCGGCCGTTCACGTCAAGGTCGCCGTAGGTGTAGTTGGTGAGCTCGCTGTCCGACGGGACGGAGAGCGCCGAGATCTGATCGTTCACAAGCGATTTCTGCAGATACTGCGGATAGAGATTGCTCTGATATACGTGGCGCTGCGAATCGGAGGTAGCGAGCCATACGAGGAAGGCAGCCGCGGTGTCGGCAGAGTAATCCATATGCTGATGGTTCTTGATGAACCACGTGTTCTCAGGCAGGAAGCAGGTGGCGGCGTCGAGCGCGTCCGCGGGCTCCACGTGGTTGTGGTTGCCGAAGCGGCAACGTACGGAGGTAGTCACGCCGTGCTTGATATCGCCGGTCTTTGCGCCCATGCCGGCGTAACGGGTGGCCTGCAGGCCGTCCGATTGCTCGGTGAAGCAGGATGTGAGGGGCAATATCTGCAAGCCGTAGCCTGCAACCACGTCGACGTTTACGCCGCCCAGCTGCATGCCGCGCAGGGTGGTTTCGGTGGCAAGCAGCATGCGGTGGCTGCGCTGGATCTTATCGAGCATTTCCGCCGAGATGTTCTCTTCGCTGCCGTAGAGGAAAACGATGGTCTGCGCATAGCGGTCTTCGGGCACCACCGCCCACAGGCCGGGGATGTTGCGCAGGTATTCTCTGAGGCCGCCGTCGTAGATCAGGTCGTCCGCCTGAATGACGGTCTCACGGTAGCCGGAGCCCACCTTCGTGAACAGGCCCTGGTCTTCGATGATGAACGAGATCAGCGAAATGGCAAGGCTCGCAAGCAGCGAGGAATAGGAGGAAGTGCCGAGCAGCCTGGTGAACGCGCCGCTGAACATGCCGGTGGGATCGGTTTTGATGTAGCGGGCAAACGCGTCGCCCACGTCGGCGCCGGTGAGGGTATCGTAAACGTCGCCGATATCAAAGATGCTGCCGCTGAATTCCTTGATGGAATCGGATACGGTGCGGATCAGGTCGCCGCTCATGATGTCGCCGAGCAGGGAGCTGCCGGTGGCGAGGCTGTCCAGAAATACGCAGGAGGAAAGGCTTGCCTTCGCCGCGTCGGGGAAGTAGTACAGGTAGGCGTTTGCCACCACGCCGCCGTAACCGCCCGCGATCAGCGATACCTTCTTTTTGCCGGTATTCGCCTTCACGCGCTCGATATACTGCTGCAGCAGCGCGCCGTTCTCGGATGGGTCGATGCGCCAGTCGTACTCGAATACGAAGATCTCTTTGTTGCTGACCTTGCGCTGCGCCGCGGTAACGAACGCCGCGACGTTATCGGAATAGATCGGATCGTTCGTGTTGTAAGCGACCGGCGTGTTATACGTGGCGGGGCCCATGTTGACGTTCACGGGGTTGCCGTATTCGTCGCATTTGATCTGCCTGAAGATCTCGTCGATCGTTGCGTTGATCTTGGCTGCGCCCTTCGGCACGTCGTTGTTCGCCTGCAGGATACCTGCAAGGATATCGGTGATGTAGCTCTGTGCCTTGTCGCTGCGCGGGTTGAACAGCTCGCGTTCGTTCAGCGAGTTCGGGTTCTGATACAGGATGATCTCCGTCATTTCGGGAATAAAAATAACGGGATTGTAGCTTTTCTCAGCGGCAAGTACGCTGAGCGGAACGGCGCCGACCAGCAGCATCACCAGCAGCACAGAAATCAGTTTTTTTATCATCCCGTGTTTCATAATATGAATTCCTCCATGTTAAGATATACTATCTTATTATTTATTATATATGAAGCGAATGGAGAATGCAAGAGGAAATTTTATGTTTATGCCGCAAACAGCGAACGGCGAACAGCGAAAAGCGAACGGCGAACAGCGAACGGCAAACAGCGAACAGCGAACGGCGAACGGCAAACGGCGAACGGCAAACAGCTATCGGGCGCAGCCCGACAAACTGCAATTTCTTTTTTACGAAAAAAAGCTCTTGACTTTATTGTAAATGCGTGCTATGATACATACATATTTCGGAGGCATAGCTCAGCTGGTTAGAGCGTTCGCTTGACGTGCGAAAGGTCTTGGGTTCGAATCCCTATACCTCCACCAAAAATCGGCGGTCGCGCAGGCGTCTGCCGATTTTTACTTCTTCACTTTTCACTCTTCACTCTTCACTGAATTGCGCGCCCGTTCGATTTTCGGTGGGAAGTAACGCATCAGCCGGGGGACGGGGGAGCGGCTGGACGATAAATTGGAATTTGTTATTCCGCTTTTTTGTGCCGGTGAGCTTTACAGGGGGTTCGCCGTCGGAAAAACGGGAAGATCATATACAAAAAACCGCGCCCCCGTTTTGTTACGGGATGCGCGGTTTTATCATTTTTAAGATTCATCCGAGCCGATCAGGTATTCCGTTCAAAGAAAACCGTAAACGACAATGATCGACGCGAGAACGTACAGGATCCCCAGAAAAAGCGGATAATTGAAGGCGTTGGCCCGTTTTTCTTTGAGATCGTTCAGAAATTCCGCCGGGCCCTGCTCCGAATCCAGCAGCTCCTGCCGCCGCGGCGTATAGAACCGGAACGTTGACCGCATGCCGCGTTGGAGGTAATACCGGCTGATATCGAAATCGCCGTGTAGATTCATGGAGTAAATGACTCCGACGATCAGAAGGATCAGACCGACGACGGTCACGGCGTTCGTAAACCGCAGAAGACGGTTATCGGCTGCGGTAAACGCACGCACCGCGGGATAAGCCAGCGTGATGACCAAATGCGCGATCAAAGGGCCGGGCCTTATTTTTTTCAGCTTTTTGAACATCCGTTAACCGTTCCGCTCCTGCTCCATTTTGGAAATTTTCTCTTCGTATTCCGCAAATTCTTTGCTCGTGCAGTAGACGAAATGCCCGGGGCGCAGCTCGCGCATCTCGCGCTTTTCGCCCGACTGATCCAGCTTGGAGGGATCGTAAACGATGTGCTTTCTGTTCTTTTCCACAATGGGATCCGGCATGGGAACCGTGGAGAGCAGCGCGATGGTATAGGGGTGGATCGGGTACTCAAACAGCGTTTCCGATTCGGCGATCTCCACGATCTCGCCGTGGTGGATGACCGCGATCCGGTCCGCGATGAAACGGACGACGGAAAGGTCGTGCGCGATGAACAGGTAGGTCAGATTCTTCTCGGCCTTGAGCTTGTTCATCAGGTTCAGCACCTGCGCGCGGATCGAAACGTCAAGCGCGGAGATCGGCTCGTCCGCCACGATGAACCTGGGGTCCATGATCATGGCGCGGGCAATACCCACACGCTGGCGCTGGCCGCCGGAAAACTCGTGGGGGTACCGGGATTTGTGCTCCGGCAGCAGACCCACGTCCTTCAGGGCCTTATCTACCTTTTCAACACGGTCCTGTTCGTTCTTGTACAGATGGAAATTGTAGAGGCCTTCGGATACGCAGTAATCGATCGTTGCGCGTTCGTTGAGGGACGCGGCGGGATCCTGGAATATCATCTGAATATTCCGTACCACGTTGCGGTCTTCCGCCCGGGAGATCTTGCCGGAAATACGTTTTCCTTCAAAAAGGATCTCGCCGGCGCTGCAGGGGTTGATGCGCATGATGGCGCGGCCGAGGGTGGTTTTGCCGGAGCCGGATTCGCCCACCAGCGCAAAGGTCTCGCCCTTGTAGATGTCGAAATTGGCGTTCTTGACCGCTTCTACCTTCTTTTTATGGCCGGTATGAAAGGTCACGTCCACGTGCTTGATGGAAAGGATCACTTCTCTGTCTTCATTCGACATAGAAAGCACCTCCCTTTTCGGTCATCTTCTGAATCTTCTCGTGCAGATCGCGGATCGCCTCGGGTTTTTCCACCTTCGGCGCGCGCGGATCCAGCAGCCAGGTTTTGGCGTAATGCGTATCGCTCACCTTAAAGAACGGCGGCTCCTGCTCAAAATCGATATTCAGCGCGTGCTCGTTGCGCGGAGCGAACGCGTCGCCCTTGATCTCGTTGAACAGCGAGGGCGGCGTGCCGGTGATATAGAACAGGTCTTTGCCCTTTTCGCCGATCTGCGGCAGCGAGGAGAGCAGCGCCCAGGTGTAGGGATGCTGCGGGTCGAAGAAGATCTCGTCCACGTTGCCGTACTCAATGATCTGGCCGCCGTACATCACGCCGACGCGGTCGGCCACGTTCGCCACAACGCCCAGGTCGTGGGTGATATAGAGCGTGGTAAAGCCCAGCTCCTTCTGCAGACTGCGGATCAGATCGATGATCTGCGCCTGAATGGTAACGTCCAGCGCCGTGGTGGGCTCGTCGCAGATCAAAATCTCGGGATGGCAGCTGAGGGCGATGGCGATAACGATACGCTGGCGCATGCCGCCGGAATACTGGAAGGGATACTCGTCGAAGCGGTTCGCGGCGTCGGGGATGCCCACGCGCTCCATCATTTCAATGGCCTGCTTCTTTGCTTCCGCCTTGGAGATCTTCTGATGCTTCTCAATGACCTCGGTGATCTGGAAGCCGATGGTACGGATGGGGTTCAGGGAGGTCATGGGGTCCTGGAAGATCGTACTGATCTTCGCGCCGCGGATGCCTTCCCAATCCTTGTCCGTTTTCAGCTTGGTAAGATCCTTGCCGTGGAACATCACGGAGCCGTTGGAGATCTTGCCGTTGGACTCCAGCATGCCGGTAAAGGTTTTGGTAAACACGGATTTACCGGAGCCGGACTCGCCCACGATGGCGAAGGTCTCGCCCTCGTAGAGATCCAGAGATACGTTGCGGATGGCGGTGAGATACTTATCGCGCACGCGGAACTTGACTTCCACGTCCTTTGCGGAAATGATCACGTTTTCATTCATAGTCTCGTACCTCCCCTCTTACATGTGCGTGCGGGGGTCGGCGGCGTCTGCGAGCTTCTGGCCGACGATATAAAGGGAAATGGACAGAAGCGCAAGCACGGTGACCGGGATCCAGAACAGGTGCGGATAACCGTTCATATACGAGGTGTAGATCGAGATCATACGGCCGAGAGACGCTTTCGTAACGCCCAGGCCCAGACCCATATAAGACAGGAATACCTCGTAAGAGATCAGGCTCGGGATCATTCTGGCAACGTAAGTCATGATAACGGATATCAGGTACGGAAGTATATTGTTTTTGATCATGGTCCAGGTGCTTGTTCCAAGGCACTTGGATGCGAGGTTGTACTCGCGGTCTCTGATGATCATTACCTGAGTACGTATGAAGTACGCAACGAATATCCACTCAGT
>JAFRSZ010000279.1 GCA_017439205.1 Clostridia bacterium | reverse complement strand
ATGTTATTTTTGAAGAAATGGTTATAAGCAATATCAATACAACAGGTGAATATCTACCCAAAGATGCGGGGCGTCGGGACGCCGCCCCCTACGGAAATAATCAAAACGCGCAAGCGTTTTCCGAAATTGTTAATTGTTCTTTGTTAATTGTTAATTGAACTGCGCGGTAAACTGAAATTTGACAAGAATCACAGGAGAACCCACATGACCTACGAATATGAAAACCTGTATCACGAAAAGGGCTATGCCGTTGTTTGCGGCGTGGACGAGGCCGGGCGCGGGCCGCTGGCGGGCCCTGTGTTTGCCGCGGCGGTGATTCTGCCCGAAGGGCTCGAGGAGATCGGGCTGAACGATTCCAAAAAGCTCAGTGAAAAAAAGCGGGAGCAGTTGTTCGACGTGATCCGCGAAAAGGCCGTGGCATGGTGCGTTGCCAGCGCGGACCAGAACGAGATCGACGAGATAAACATCCTCAACGCCACTTTCCTCGCGATGAAGCGGGCGGTGGAGGGCCTCGGCGTAAAGCCCGACATCGCGCTGATCGACGGCAACCGCAAACCGAACACCGGCGTTAAAGAAGAAACGGTGATCAAGGGCGACGCCAAATGCATCTCCATCGCGGCGGCGTCCGTTCTGGCAAAGGTGAGCCGTGACCGCTATATGCTGGAGCTGGACCGGCAGTACCCCGAATACGAATTTGCAAAGCACAAGGGCTACCCTACCCGACTGCATTACGAAAAAATAAAGGAGCACGGGATCTCCCCCGTACACCGGCTGAGTTTTCTGAAAAACCTGAACGAACACTGAAGCGAAAAGGATTGACGAAACCGGTTCCTTATGATAAAATAAAGTCAAATGAACCTTTGGAGGTAATCTATGAGCCTGTTCTATGTAAAAGACGGGGAAGTTTTCATCCCCGAAGCCATCAACCCCGAGCTTATAAAGCTCGCGAAGGCGATCATCAAAACCTGCCGCCTGACGTTCAAGGTGCAGATGAAGACCACCTCGCTGAACAATGCCCTGAAATCCGAAAAGCCGGAGCAGATGTTCGATATCATGCAGAAGTGCATGGAGAAAAACCGCAAACTGTACGATTCCGACATGGCGCTGAGCGGCGCGAAGATCGACACGGTGGACGACGCTTTCTTTGCAGATAAGAACGCCGAATTCTATAAGGACCAGCTTCATATTCTGATCGATTTTGCATATATTAACTGTGTGATCGAGGCGAAGATGTTCCCGCTGATGACCGCCGCCTGCGAAAAAACGCTGGGCAAAAAGATCAGCACGCTGAAGTTCTTCACGAACCAGACCGAGATCCTCTCGCCTGAAGAGGCCGAGGGCGCCGAAGAAGACGCGGGGGTGGAATTATGAAACTGCCCGGAACCGCCGTTGAGATCGAAGAGGGCCGTTTGATCTACGGTTTTGCGAACCTCTCTTCCCTGTTTTCCGTTACCGGGGGGCTCACGCTTTCGCAGCTCTGCGAGATCGCCGGCACCGAGCTCACCACCGTGCAGAACTGGATCAAGCGCGGCTGGGTGGCGCACCCCGAAAACAAGCGCTACCGCGAAAACCATCTGGCGCGCATCATCATACTCAACATGCTGAGATCTTCCTTCCAGCTCGAGAAGATCGCCGTGATCCTGCGGTTCATCAACGGCAGCGCGGACGACCGCGGCGACGATATCATTCCCGACGCCGCGCTGTATACGCATCTCTGCGTGATCATCGACAGCGTTCTTGCCGCCGGCGTTACCGACGACGCTTCGATCAGAGAGATCGTGAGCGAAAAGACGGTACAGTATCAGGAGCCCTTCGCCGGTGCGAAGGATAAGCTCGTAAACGCCCTCACGGTGATGACGCTCGCCTTTATCGCCTCTGAGATCAAGCGCCGCGCCGAGGAGATCTATGCCGAGGCAATTGAAGACTGATTCCTGACACAATGCGGCAGCTGCTGTTTGCGCATCTGCCGCATTTATTTTTCATTACCTATTGAAATCAGCGCTGATTTGGTGTAAAATAAACAAACAAGGCCTTAAAAATACGGCTTTTTCAAAAACATTTTGGAGGTTTTGTATGAAAAAACTCACAAAAGCACAGGCTAAGGAAATGCTCGAGCAGAAGCTGCTGCATTACTTCGGCGTTTCCGCGCAGAATGCCAGCTACGACCAGTTTTACCGTGCCCTCGCGCTGATCCTGAAGGATATGCTCTCTAAGGCCCGCGCCGATTTCAACGAGAAGGCGGACGAGCAGCACTGCAAGCGCATCTATTACCTTTCGATGGAGTTTTTGATGGGGCGTTCCCTCAAAAACAACTTATATAATCTGAATCTCACCAAGGTGTTTGAAAGCGTACTCAAAGATTACGGCGTCAGCCTTGAGCGCCTTTACGAGTGCGAGCCCGACGCGGGCCTCGGCAACGGCGGTCTCGGCCGGCTTGCCGCCTGCTATCTGGACGCGCTCGCCAACGGCGGCTACCCTGCCAGAGGCTACTCCATTTTGTATGAATACGGCATTTTCAAGCAGAAGCTGGTAGACGGCTGGCAGTATGAGCTGCCGGATTCCTGGCTGCCCGGCGGCGACGTCTGGCTCGCCAAGCGTGAAGACAGCGTTGTGAAGGTGCTGTTTGAGGGCCGCGTGGTGGACAGCTGGGATAACAACCACCATCAGGTTGAGATCGTGGACGCCACCGAGATCCACGCCGTGCCCAGCGATATGTTCGTTGCGGGCAAGGACGGCAAGGGCGTGAGCGTGCTGCGCCTCTGGAGCGCCGAAGCTCCCGGCTTCGATTTCGACCGCTTCAACGAGGGCAACTATATGCAGGCCATGGAGCGCGAAGCCATGGCGGAGACCATTTCGAAGGTGCTCTATCCCAGCGATAACCATTACGAGGGCAAGAGCCTGCGTCTGAAGCAACAGTATTTTCTTGT
>JAFRSZ010000278.1 GCA_017439205.1 Clostridia bacterium | reverse complement strand
TTAGATAACTGTTTCAAACAATTTACGCGGCGGGGCGGCGCGGGCCTCCGGGGGAGGCCTCTGCCGCAAGGCAGAAGCGCTTGACCGAACCGGCAGGCGAGACCGAGACGCCGCCCCCTACGGGAGGGTATCCCGAACCGCTCGCTAAATTCCAATTTACCTCATTCTATCATACTTTCCCCCAAAAAGAAATACTATTTTATTACGAGGTCAATATTTTTGTAAAGGAATGTGAGCATATGCGTATGTTTTATCCCGAAGGGGCGCTTCTTGGGCGGGCGGAGAACCGCGCGGCGCTGGCTGGAATCTCCGCGCTCAGGGACGCCATGCTGAAGGGAACCGTGCTGGAGGCGCGGGCGGTGAAGTGCGACCGCGAACACGATCTGCACGTCAGCCTCGGCTGTATGGAGGGCGTGATCCCCCGGGAAGAGGGCGCCATCGGCATCGCCGAAGGGGAAGTTCGGGATATCGCCTTGATCAGCCGGGTGGGCAAACCGGTGCAGTTTACGGTAACGGCGATCCGACGCGCGGAGGCGGGCCGGTACGAAGCGCGCCTCTCCCGCAGGCAGGCGCAGGAAAAATGCGTCGCCGAATATCTCGATACGCTCTCGTCCGGGGACGTGATCGACGCCGTGGTTTCGCATATGGAGAGCTTCGCCGCCTTCTGCGACGTGGGCGCGGGAGTGAACGCCCTGCTGCCGATCGACAGCATCTCGGTTTCGCGCATCCCCCACCCCTCGGCGCGGTTCTTCACCGGGCAACGGATCAAGGCCGTGGTGCGCGCCCGGGACGAAAAGGGGCGCATCATCCTCACCCACAAGGAGCTTCTCGGCACGTGGGAAGAAAACGCCGCCCGCTTTCAGGTGGGCGAAACCGTGCCGGGCATCATCCGCTCGGTGGAGAACTACGGCGTGTTCGTGGAGCTCACGCCCAACCTCGCCGGGCTGGCGGAATACGCCGAAGGCTATACCGTGGGCAGCGAATGCGCCGCGTACATCAAGAGCATGCTGCCGGACCGCATGAAGCTGAAGCTGATCATTGTGGACGCGGGCGACGAAAAGCCCCCCGAACAGAAAATGGAATACTTCTTTCAGGGGGCGCATATGGACCGCTTTCTTTACTCGCCGCCCGGCTGCGTCAAGGTGATCGAAACCGTGTTTGGCGAATAACGGCGCTGTTCTCTTTTTGTATTTCTTACCGTTTGTGCAGCGGAACGTAGGGCGTTTCTCCGTTCACCGCCAGGTAGGTGGGACGAATGATCTTGCCGTTCAGCTGGATCTCCTCCAGCCGGTGGGCGCTCCAGCCCGTAATACGCGCCACGGCGAACATGGGAGTGAACAGCTCGTAGGGCAGCGTAAGCATTTTATATACAAGGCCGGAATAAAAATCCACGTTGGCGCTCACGCCTTTGTAGATCTTCCGTTTTTCGGCGATCAGCTCGGGCGCGAACCGCGCGACCTTGCTGTAAAGCAGATAGTCTTCTTCAAATCCGTTTTCGGCGGCCAGCTCCCGGGCGCACTCCTTCAGGATATCGGCGCGCGGGTCCGAAACCGAATACACGGCGTGCCCCATGCCGTAAATGAGACCCGCTCGGTCGAAGGCGTCTTTTGCGAGCAGCCGGGACAGGTAATCGCGGATCTGGCCGTCGTCTTTTGTGTTGACGTTCTTTTTCATATCGTCAAACATCTGGGCTACCTTCACGTTGGCGCCGCCGTGACGGGGCCCTTTTAAAGAGCCCAGCGCAGCCGCCACGGAGGAGTAGGTATCGGTGCCCGAAGAAGAGACCACGTGCGTAGTGAACGTGGAATTGTTGCCGCCGCCGTGTTCCGCGTGCAGCACCAGCGCCAGATCGAGGATACGGGCCTCCTGCTCGGTATACTTTGCGTTTTTTCGCAGGATGCGCAGAAGGTTTTCTGCGGTGGAGAGCTCCGGCAAAGGGTTGCGTATCATCAGCGTTTGCCCCAGATGATAGTGCCGGTAGGCATGGTAGCCGTATACCGCGATCAGCGGAAACATGGAAATAAGCTGCAGGCTCTGGCGCATTACGTTGGGTAAAGAGATGTCGTCCGGGTTTTCATCATAGGAGTAAAGCGCCAGCACGGATCGGCTCATCAGGTTCATAACGTTTTTGCTGGACGCTTTCAGTATCATATCCCTTACGAACGAGGGCGGCAGGCTGCGGTACTCCCCGACCGTGCGGCAAAAATCGGCAAGCTCCGCCGGATCCGGCAGTTCGCCGGTAAGCAGCAGATAGGTCAGCTCCTCAAAGCCGAAGCGTTTTTCGCGCATAAAACCGTTCACGAAATCGCGCACGTCAATCCCGCGGTAATACAGCTTTCCGGCGCAGGGGCGCGGGACGCCGTTCTCATCCGGCGTTTTGGAAACGATGCGTGAGATCTCGGTAAGGCCGGTGACAACGCCGTTGCCGGACAGATCCCTCAATCCGCGTTTTACATCGTTTTCGGCGTACATTGCCGGTTCGATATGGTTGTTATCCTTGCTTTTCTGTGAGAGCGCCGCGATATACGGCGTGATCTGTGCGTAAGACGTCATAAAACCCTCCGTTTCTTTTTTTGCCGTGACCGGCGGTGACAACGGTATTATATCACACAAACCTAAAACAAACTGTAATATTAAAGCGGTTATTGTATAAAATATTCTTATATAGCTGTTTTTTTTAAAAAAGTATTGCAAATTTAAGAAGATATGTTACAATGAATGCGCAACCAAACAAAAAGGAGGCTGTGAAAATGGCATACAAAATTACCGATGAATGCATCTCCTGCGGCGCTTGCGCAGCGGAATGCCCCGTGGAAGCGATCTCTGAGGGCAGCGATAAATACGCGATCGACCCCGACACCTGCATCGACTGCGGCAACTGCGCAGACGTGTGCCCCGTGGGCGCCCCCGTGGAAGGCTGACACAACCAAACATAAGAAACCGGCGAGGAAAACCCCGCCGGTTTTTTTCGGTATCTTTGATCAGAGCCCCATATGATCCGCCAGGATCAGCGCCGCGCCGTAGGCCATCAGGCGCGTGGCGTTATAGAGCGAATCCATATCGAAGTAATGCATATTGTCGTAAGACTGGTGGATGATCGAGGGCGAAGCGAGGCCGTAATCGGAGCCGTAGGAATCGGCGGAGGAGATCCGCCGCCACGAGAGCGTGAGGGCGGGGATGCCGTAGGAACGGAACGGCACGATATCGTGCAGGCCCGCGCGCACGGGGGAATAATATCCGGCTTCGCCGAGGTAACCGAGCGCTTCCTTCGCTTCGTCGAGCGCGTCGCTGCCCACGTTGGACCGGGCGTTGTAGTAATAATAGCTCTGCGCCGGTTCGGTGGCGACGGCGAGGTAATAGCTCGTGTCGGAATACGCAGCGTTCGGTTTGCCCATCATATCCATATTCAGGCAGATCACGTGGCGTTCGGCCTCGGAAGAAGAAAGCGCGTTTACATAGGCATAAGCACCGTAGTAGCCCTGCTCTTCGCCGGCGGTGAACAGGAAGCGCACCTCAGCGCCGAAATCCTTTTCAAGATAGAGGAACCGCTTTGCCAGCTGCAGCAGCGCCACGGCGCCGCTGGAATTGTCCACCGCGCCGCCGGTACCGCGGGCGGTATCGTAATGGGCGCACAGCAGGATGATATCCGGATCATTGACAGCGGTGGGTATGGTGGCGATCACGTTATAGCCGGTGATGTCGCCCCTTGTGACTTTCTGCCAGCGAAGATTCGGCTTTGAAAAGCCGTAGGAGGCAAGGCGGTCGTAGATATGATCCACCTTGTTGTATTCCGTGCCGGTCCACCAGTTGCGCTCGCCGAGCGTTTCCACGAGCCAGTGCATATTGTCTGAAAGGTCGCTGTAAGAGACGGATTTCGCAACGTCCGAGGCGAAGGAGTGCCGTGTGACCTCCGGCGGTTTGGGCGGATCGGGCTTAACGTATTCGCCCACGTGGAGCAGCGGCTCCAGTTCCACCGCGGTGCGCAGCGTCAGGCGGGCGTCTTCGGCGGTGATCCTGCCGTCGCCGTCGTAATCTCCGTAGGTGAACGCGTCTTCGGCGAGTTCTTCCAGATCCACGGCCGCGCGGAGCACGGTGCGCGCGTCTTCGGCGGTGACCGCGCCGTCCATATTCACGTCGCCCAGATAGAATTCGTCGGCGTATGCGCACAGCGAAGCAACGCCGGTGCAGAAAACCGACAGCAGCGCCAGAAGTACAGATAACGGGATGCGGAGTTTATTCATGAGAATAATAGAATCCTTTCTCAGACAAAACAAATAATCGTTCACTGAAGAATTATAATGAAAAGAACAAAAAATGTCAAAGGGTAGAGAGAACTTTTTTCATTTTTTTTATTCTTCCCCGAGGGCAGCTTTAAAATCCGCAAGCTGAAACCCCGCGTCTTCCTTCGGGTCGTCCTCAATGCCGAACATATGTCCGCAGCAGTAGTATGCGCTGCGGCCGGTGAGATCCGTTGTAAGAAGAAACGTTCCCTGTGTCGCCGCCGCGGGGCAATAGGCCTCTTCGCCGTTCAGCACGTTTTCCCTGAAATCGTCGGTGACCCGCTCAAGGAACAGCACCAGCCTGTCGCCGGGTTCGGAGGTGCGGTACACGTTATAGCACCGGATCATGCCGTCGAGCATACCGCCGTACTCAATCACGGTGATCACGTCCCCCGGAGCGGCGTCTCCCTTCAGGCATTCTTCCACCGTGAACGCGAATTTGCTGTAAACGTGCCCGTCCGCGCCGAAGGAGCCGTAAACCTCAGTTACCGTGCCGGAAACCGCAAGCACGGTCAGGTCCGCCTGCGCCATCTCGCGCAGGGATTTGAAATAATAGCGATCCCACAGGGTTATGCTGATCACGTTTGAAGCGGTGCTGCCACCGGGGCTCCCCTGCGACGCGGGTTCGGTCTGCCCGCTGCTTCCTTCGGCGGCGGTCGTGATCTGCGTGGTGGTACTGTCCGTCGGGAAAGACGGCGTCTGCGCCGTTTCGGAGGACCCGGTTTCGGATGTTACGGCGGAAGGTTCGGCCTGCGGGGCGTTTCCCGTGCCGAAGTACACGGCGGCGCACACGAGGGCGAACGCGGCGGCCGCGGGCAGCAGGACGCGTGCGGCATTGTGTTTTATCGGTGCGGCGGAGGCGGCGGATACCGCTTCTTTCGTACGGTTTATCAGCTCCGGCGTCGGTCGGATGACGGTTTTGACGTTTTCTGTTTGCAGATCAGATAGCATTTTCGTAAGCTCCTTTCGTTTTCAGTCGTCTTTCAGGGCGTCCCGCAGCAGCGCCCGTCCGCGGAACAGGTCGCTTTTTACGGTACCCGGGCGGCGGCCCGTGGCGGCGGCGATCTCGTCCACCGTGAGCCCCTCGTAGTAATGCAGGTAGATCGGAACGCGGTATTTTACGGGTAAGTTCTGTACCGTGCCGAACACCGAAAGGCCAGTATCGTCCAGAACGCCCGCCAGATCGGGGTATTCCTCCAGCGGGGCCGTGCGCCGCCGCCACGGGTCCCACGCGATCTTTCTGCTGATCTTCAGGGTGACGTTAACGAGCCAGCAGCGGCAGTGGTTCTCATCTTCAAAGACGGGGCGTTTTCTGCAGTAGAGCAGAAACACCTCCTGAAAAACGTCGTCCGCGTCGGCCTTCACCTGCACGTGCGTAAAGGCGATGCGGTACACAAGATTTCCGAAGCGGTCGATCGCTTCCTCCGGCGGGAGCGCTCCTGCGCCGGACGGTTCTTTTTTCATGGGCGAAACCTCCTTTCATACGATAATCCCTCGGGCGGGCAAAAAGGTTGCAATTTTTGCAAAAAAGGTTTCTTTTGCCGCGAAAATATGTTAATATGGAAAAAAAGCAGATGGGAGAAAGAGAACATGCTGAAAAAGACCGCAAAAACGCTTTTATGCCTATTTCTGGCGCTTTGTACCGTTTCGGCGCTGCTCACCTTCGGCGCGGCGGCTGCCGCCGGCAGCGGCGACGCGGATAACGACGGCAGAGTGACCGCGGCGGACGCGCGCCTCGCCCTGCGCTGCAGCGTGGGCCTTGAAACGCTCGGCAGTTCGGCGAAGGCGGCCGCCGATATGGACGGCGACGGCCGTGTGACCGCCGAGGACGCCCGCCGCATCCTGCGCAAAAGCGTGGGCCTGCCCCCGGAGGGGCAGCTGACCGAAAAAGATCTGCCTGCGGACGCGAAAATACTGTATCTCACCTTCGACGACGGCCCCTCCGCCCGCACCGCGGAGGTGCTGGATATCCTCGACCGCTACAACGCAAAGGCGACCTTTTTCGTGGTGAACGGGTATTCTTATAATTACATGTACAAAGAGGTGGTGGACCGGGGGCATTCCATCGGCCTGCACAGCTATACCCACGAGTATTCGGATATCTACCGCAACACGGACGCGTATTTCAATGATCTTAATAAGATCTCGGATGCGGTGTATAACGTTGCCGGTGTGCGCACCAACCTGATCCGCTTTCCCGGCGGCAGCAGCAACACCGTGAGCAGGTCTTACTGCAGGGGCATCATGAGTGTGCTCACCAAAGAGGTGGAGCGCCGCGGCTACGTGTATTTCGACTGGAATTCCGACAACGGCGACGCCACCGGCGTTACGATGACCGCGTACGAGATGTATCAGACCGCCGTTGCTTACGCCGGCCCGAGCCGCCTCGTGATGCTGATGCACGACGCTTCCTACAAGGGTACCACCGTGAAGGCGCTTCCGATGATCATCGAGTATTATCAGAGCCACGGGTATTATCTGATCGGGCTGAATGAAAACTCCCCCACCGCACATCATTACGTATCAAATTGATCATAAAATTGATCATAAAAGGAGATCGCAAAAATGAAAAAGATCATCAGTATTCTGCTCATGCTGGCGCTTCTTGCCTGCTTCACACCCGCCGTTTTGGCGGCCTCCCTCGGCGATATTGACGCCGATAACGCCGTGACCGCGAGCGACGCCCGCCTTGCGCTGCGCGCCGCCGTGGGGCTGGAAACGCTCACCGCCGCTCAGAAGGCCCGCGCGGACGCGGATGCGGACGGCAGTATTACGGCCGCCGATGCCCGTCTCATTCTGCGCGTGGCCGTGGATCTTTCGGAGATCAGCAGCGACGGCAAACGGATCGTGGATAAGCTGACCGCCGCCGACAAGCTGCGCAATTGGGTGATCGAGAACGGACAGACAAACGACTACGGGCAGTACGGTTATTCCGTAACGTATGATCTCGACGGTATCACTGTAGAAGCGGTATATTTTTACCTTCGCGGCGACGAGACGCCCTTAGGCGTGGCCGTATACTGTGAAAACGAGGGATACCTGTTTGAAACGCAGGTATATTTCAATACCTCCTTCAGCGATTACTACGTTGCGTACCTGGTGTTCGACGAAAGCGACGAGCAGGTCGTGGGCGTGGAATATTCGCTGGCGTATGCTTCCTTCTCTTATGATACGGCAGGCGCTTCCCTTACAAAGGTTCGCGGCGCGGGCGATGAAGACGACCCGGCGATGTACCGCGAGGACGCGGGAAACTGGGCGTTTGTGGGCCTCAGGCTGCTGCTGCAGGAAATGGCCGATGCAGGCGCGGACGTGAATTACAGCTCCGACATGCACCTCTATCACATTTACGACTGAGTAAACACCGATCCATTACCGGCCGGAGCGCGGGATCGTCCGTTTTCCGGCCGACGGTATCAAATGAAAACAGATCTGTTTGCGGACAAGGAATTTAACCGGAAGCTCACAAAGCTTACGCTGCCCATCGCCTTTCAGAGCCTGATGCTCGCGAGCGTGGCGGCGTGCGACGCGCTGATGCTGGGAAGGGTGTCCCAGAACGCGATGGCAGCGGTGTCGCTTGCCACGCAGGTGCAGTTCGTACAGAACATGTTCCTCGGCGCGGTGACCGGCACGGTGGGCATTCTCGGCGCGCAGTACTGGGGCAAGGGAGATAAAAATACGATCCAGAAAATCTTCTGGATCAGTCTGCGTCTTGCCTGTATCGTGAGCGTGCTGTTCTGCTGCGGGTGCGTGTTCTGCCCGCGGACGCTGATGCGCCTGTTCGCAGGCGACCCTGCGCTGGTGGAGATCGGCGCGGATTATTTGAAAATCGCCGGTTGGTCATACCTGATCACCGGCGTTTCTCAGTGTCTGCTGGCGGTGATGAAGGTGACCGGGCACGCCGCGCGCAGCGCGTGGGTGAGCTCCGGAGCCGTGGTCCTCAACGCCGGGCTCAACGCGGTGTTCATCTTCGGCCTGTTCGGCTGCCCCGCCATGGGCGCGAACGGCGCCGCGCTCGCAACGCTTTTCGCCCGCGTCGCGGAGCTTTTGTGGGCGGCGGGCTCCTCGCTGCAGAAGGGCTTCTTCCGCCCGAGGCTTTCGATGTTCTTTGCCCGCGATAAGGCGCTGACGCGCGATTACGCGAAGATCGGGTTCCCGCTGCTCGGCAGCTACGCCTTCTGGGGCGTGGGCTTTACCTCCTATACCGCCGTGATGGGACAGATGGGGGCGGACGCCGCTGCGGCGAACGCGGTGGCAGCCGTGGTGCGCGATCTTTTATGCTGCCTGTGCAACGGCGTGTGCACCGGCGGCGGGATACTGCTCGGCAACGAGCTGGGCGCCGGGCGGCTGGATACCGGTCGCAGATACGGCGAGCGGCTTTCAAAGCTCTCGGTGCTCATCGGCCTCGGCGTGATGGTTTTCATTTTGGCGCTGACGCTGCCGGTGACCCGTTTCGTGAAGCTCAGCGATACCGCCCGCGCCTATCTGATAGAAATGATGCTGATCCTTTCGTTGTATATGGTGGGGCGCAGCGTGAACACCGTGGTGATCAACGGCGTGTTTTCTGCCGGGGGCGATACGCTGTTTGACGTTTACAGCCTTGCCGTCTGCATGTGGGGCGTTGCGGTGCCGCTGGCCTTTCTGGGGGCGTTCGTGTTCCATTGGCCCGTGGCGGTGGTGTACGCCTGCACCTGCGTGGACGAGGTGGGCAAGCTGCCGTGGGTGTACGCCCACTACCGCAAGTACAAATGGGTAAAGGACCTGACGCGCGATGCCGCGCCGGACGGCGCTCAGGGCTTCGGGAATCGAACCTAATCCATCACGTGCAGCATACGGAGCTGCGGGTCGGCGATCCGGTTCATAATTTCATAGGCGTGCGGCTCCAGAAACGCGGCGGGATGGTCCGTAAGGCCCGCGGCGGTGAGCGCGCCGATCATGGCGGCGGCAAGGGATTCGATCTCTGCCGCCGCCGTTTCTTTTAACGGGTCCGTTACAAGGCGCGTCAGCCGGGAGATCTCTTCTCCCAGAACGGGCAGCTTCGCCCCGGCGGGCAGCAGCCATTTGTAAAACGGGGCGTACCTGCGGTTCATGAGAAACGCGGCCCTGGTATATTCCTCCGCAAAGCGGGAAAGCGAGAGAGCGGCGCTCCCCTTCTGCCCGTGGGCGAGGGTGCGGGAATAATTATACTGCCCTGCCTGCGCCGCCAGCGCCACGTGCTTCGCCAGCTTCTTCAGGCGCACGTCCTCCGGCATTGCCGTGAGCGCCTGCCGCGCAGCGGTGACGTCGCCCCCGCCGTCGTAAAAGATCTCGCCGTTCACGGCGCACGCCAGCCGGTGCTGCTCCGTGCGCAGCCACTGCATGTTGGTTTCGGGCGCGGGATAAAAGCCCGTAAGCTCCCGGAAGAACGCCTGCGTTTCTCTTACGCCGTGGCGGGCGGTGCCGTAAACGCTCTGCCCCGAAATCGCCACGCCCAGATATTCGCGCGGCAGCCGGTCGTACGCCCGGGAAAGACGGAACTCATACGCTTTATAGTCCTCCGGCGAGAGCCAGATAAAAAAACCCGGATCAAAATCGTGATCGCGGGATACCTCGTCGTCAAACCCGAAGTTCTCGCTCCCCTGCCCGCACACACCGGCGGCGACGCGGGGCCAGAGATCGGGAAATTCCGCCTGCAGCGCGGGGGCGCAGGCCTCAAAATAGGCGCGCGAAAGCTCAATGCCCTGCATAGTATAAATCCGCCCTTTCCGTAAAGTGATCCGCCGGTTCCGCAAGGCCCAGCTCGCGGCAGGCGGCGGCAAGCTTGCAGCAGGTGTAGTAATAGTAGCCGGAACGCGCCGCTTCGGGGATCTCCATCACCCGCGCGGCAAGCGCGGCCTGCCCAGGCGCTTCCTTTTCGCGCCCCGGCCAGCGGGCGTACAGCCCGGCGAGATTGATATATGTTACCGCGGCGTCGCACACGTCCCCCTGCCGCTGCAGTATCTGCAGGGCGCGGGAGTAGTAATACTCGGCCTTCGGGTACTCCCCCGGGCGCAGGTATACGCTCGCGCGGTTGTTGTAAAGCCCGGCAAATTCCTTCGCCCCGGCGGGATAGTATTTTGAAAACAGCGCCTCGGCGCGGTCATACAGCGCGCGCGCCTCGGCGTCCCGCCCCGCGTAGTTTTTTACGGTGGCGGCGTTGAGCACGATCATGGCCGCCGGGCGCGAGACCGCCATCTGCCGTTCTTCCAGCAGCGCAAGCGCCGCGTCCGCCGCGTTCAGGGCGGCCTCGGGCGTGCCGTACTGCCGCTCGAAGCCCATGATTTCGTTATAAATGCCGATCGCGGAAAGCGTGTCGCCCACGGCGAGGTACTCCCGCAGGCTTTCATACAGCAGCGCCTTCGCGCCTTCAAAATCTTCGCGGTCCAGCAGCGCGTCCAGCCGCGCGACGGTTTCGGTAACGGATTGCATTAGGGATCTCCACTTGTTCAAATTTCAGTTTAGAGCGCAGTCGTGCTTGCTGCGATATATCGCCTTACGGCGATGCGATATATTTGCTTCGCAAATGCGATATACGCTCGCTTGCGTTCGCGTGCGATATGATATGAATTCCCTTTTCTCGTCCCGAAGGGACATATCGTGAATTCCGCCGGGAATTCATATCGCTGTCGCGCCCCCGGCGCGACTTTACCCCAGCTTCCACTCCGCCACGTTCATAAACAGCCGGTCCTCCGTGGCGGCGACGCCGCTTTTGATGTTGCGGGAATAGCAGAACTGCCCGTTGCGGTACACGAGCGGGATAAAGGGCATCTCCGTGTCGAAGGCCTCCAGAAACGCGGAAAGCTCGGTCTCGCCGCTGCGGTAACGGCTGTAAAGATCGTCGATCTCGAGCTCCGAGGGCGTCTGGCCCCACGAGGCGGCGCCGTTGTAAGAGAAGAAGGGCGAAAGATCCATGTTTTTGGTAAGCTTTATTTCGGAAAGATAGAAATCGAACGCGCCCTCGCGCAGCGCGGCCCTGAAATCGTCGTCGGAAAGGGTGTTTACGGTGACGTTCAGGTTCACCATGGCGAGCTGCTCAGCGATCTGCTGCGCGGCCTGAAGCAGGAAATTGTTGTTTTCCTGCACGATCAGGTTATAGTAGAGGGGGCTGCCGCCGGTGCCGGCCTGCAGCGTGGCAAGAAGCGCGTCTGCGGCGTTGGGGTCGGATTCATATTTCGCGTAATTCGGTTCCGGGAGCCCGGAGAGCGCATCCCACGAGGCGTTGAACGGGAACACCGCCGCGCGCGCGTGGCTCATAAAGGCGTTTTCCACCAGCGACACGCGTGAGACCGCAAGCGAAACGGCCCTGCGCAGATCGGCGTGGTAGAGCATGGCTGAGGCGTGGTTGACGCCGAGGAACACCAGATTGTTCAGGTAGATATCGTTCACGCCGGCGTAGCTGTGTTTGGCGATACCGTCGGCCATATCGGTAAAGAAGCAGTCGACGGAGCCGGTGTTGAGCTGGTGCATCAGCGTGTCGGATTCGTTGACCTCCCTGAGGCGGACGGTTCCGATCTCGGGGATGCCGCCCACGTGCTTCAGGTTGTATTCCATATAGATGCGCAGCGAATCGCGCATGTACTTGTAGAAGCCGGAGCCGACGGGGCGCATATCCTCCGTTTCGGCGGTGCCCGTTTTCACAATGGGGAACGTGAGCACGTTCACGGCGTTGACGTCCGGCGATTCCAGCGTGAACGTCACTGTTCGGGCGCCGTCCGCTTCACATGTGAGCACGTTTTTCAGCGTCTGCTTATAAAGCGGCGCTTCTTTCGCCTTTGTGAAGGAATATACCACGTCCGCCGCGCTCACGGGGGTGGCGTCCGAAAACACAAGCGCGTCCACAAGCGTCACGCGCAGCGTCAGGTCGGCCGCGGTGCAGTCCTCGGCGATGCACGGGACCGGCGTGAAGCCGCCGTCCAGATAATAGAGGCTGTCGTACACCAGCGAGATCAGCGAGAAATTGAGCAGCGTTTCGGTAAAGAAGGGGTTCAGGGAATCCAGCGCCGTATAGGGCGCGGTGATGCTGCCCTCGGGGATCGCGGGGGCGGTGGTCTCCACCGGCGCGGAGGTATCCTCTTCTTCCTCGGGAGCCCTGCCGCAGCCTGCGGCGGACAGAAGCAGCAGCGCCGCCAGCAGCAGCGCGAATATGCCCGTGAGTTTCTTATTTGAGAAGAAAGCGTTCAATGGAAACAGCCCTCCCGGTTTTATTGTCGAGTTCAATGCAGACGCACCCCATGGAGCAGGGGCCGTCCGCCTGCACGAAGCGTACCGGCAGGCCGGTGCGCATTTTCTGCGTGGCGGTTTCCACCGTGACGCCCAGCACGGAATCGATGGGGCCGGTCATGCCCGCGTCGGTGATGTAGGCGGTGCCGTCGGACAGGATCTGCTCGTCCGCGGTCTGCACGTGCGTATGGGTGCCGATCAGCGCGCCCACGCGGCCGTTCAGGTAAAAGCCCATCGCGCGTTTCTCGCTGGTGGCCTCGGCGTGGAAATCCACCAGCGTGCATACAACGCCCGCGTCGGCAAATTCCCGGCAGATCGCGTCCGCCGCGTCAAAGGGGTTTTCGCAGGGGTCCAGCCCCACCGCGCCGATCAGGTTCGCCACCCCCAGCCGCAGACCGCGCTTTTCGAGCACCGCAAGGCCCCTTCCCGGGGCGGAACGGTGAAAATTGTACGGGCGCAGAAGGGGGACGTTCGTCTGCTCCAGCGTTTCACAGATCTCAGGGCGGCGCAGCGAGTGGTTGCCGCCGGTGACCAGATCCGCGCCCGAAGAGAGCAGATGCTCCAGCGACGCCGGGCTCACGCCGTTGCCCTTTGCGCTGTTTTCGCCGTTCACGACGCAGAAATCGATCATCTGCATTTTTTTGAAGCCGGGCAGCACCTTCCGCACGAAATCGCAGCCCGCTTCCCCTACTACGTCGCCGACAAACAGGATCCTCATATCATGTCACTTCTCATTCTTTCCTTCTTCACTCTTCACTAAAAAAGCTCCCCGCGGTATTGCCGAAGGGAGCAAATGTGTTACTTTGCATAATCAAAGGCGCGGTTCTCGCGTATGATATGCACTTTGATCTGGCCGGGATATTCCATTTCCTCTTCGATCTTCTTGGCGATATCCCGGGCGAGGATCGTCATCTTGTCGTCCGTGATCACTTCGGGCTTCACGATGATGCGTACCTCTCTGCCCGCCTGAATGGCGAAGGAGCGTTCCACGCCCGCGAAGGAGGTGGAGATCTCTTCGAGCTGTTCAAGCCGCTTGATGTAGTTCTGCAGGTTTTCGCGTCTTGCGCCCGGGCGCGCCGCCGAAATGGCGTCCGCCGCCTGTACCAACACGGCAACCACCGTTTTGGCCTCCACGTCGCCGTGATGGGCTTCGATGGCGTGAACGATCTCTTCTTTTTCTCTGTATTTTCTGGCGTATTCCACACCCAGCGCGATGTGGGTGCCTTCCATTTCGTGGTCCAGCGCCTTGCCGATATCGTGCAGCAGGCCCGCGCGCTTGGCGGTCTTTACGTCGGCGCCGATCTCGGCGGCCATGAGCCCGGCGAGGTACGAGACCTCAAGCGAATGGGTGAGCACGTTCTGCCCGTAGCTGGTGCGGTATTTGAGCCGGCCGAGCAGCTTCACGAGCTCGCCGTTGATGCCGTTGACCCCGGCCTCGATCACGGCGCGTTCACCCGCCTGCTTGATCGCCACGTCAACCTCTTTTTTCGCCTTTTCGTACATCTCTTCGATGCGGGTGGGATGGATACGCCCGTCGGAAATCAGCTTTTCGATGGTGAGGCGCGCCACCTCGCGGCGTACGGGGTTGAAGCTGGATACGGTGATGGTTTCGGGCGTGTCGTCTATAATAAGGTCTACGCCGGTGATGCTTTCAAGGGTGCGGATGTTTCTGCCCTCGCGGCCGATAATGCGGCCTTTCATTTCGTCGTTGGGCAGGTCTACCACCGAAACGGTGGCCTCGGACGTGTGCTCTGCGGCACAGCGCTGAATGGCGGTTGCGATGATATCTTTGGCGATATTATCGGCCTCTTCTTTGGTGCGGTTCTGATATTCAAGAATCTTCAGGGCCTTTTCGTGATCAAGGTCCCCTTCCAGATTCTTCAGCAGATACTCTTTTGCCTGTTCCTTCGAGAAGCCCGAGATCTTTTCGAGCATATCGAACTGGCTTTTTTTCAGGGCCTCCACTTCGGTGAGTCTGTCTTCTGCGTCCTTTATTTTTTTGGCGAGCGTTTCCTCTTTCTTTTCGAGGGATTCGGTGCGCTTATCGAGCGATTCCTCTTTCTGCACGATCCTGCGCTCCTGACGCTGTACCTCGTTGCGTCTTTCTTTGATCTCTTTCTCGTATTCCGTCCGTTCGCGGTGGATCTCATCCTTGGCTTCAAGAATGGCCTCGCGCTTCTTGGTTTCCGCCGTGGTAAGCGCCGTGCTTACGATGCGCTTCGCTTCCTCCTTGGCGTTCCCGATGGTTTTTTCGGCAAATCTCTTTCTGTGGATCTGGCCGAGTACAAAACCGATCGCAAGCGCCGCGACGGCCGCAACAACGATAAGAATGATCGCTGTTAACAGTTCCATAAATAAACCATTAACACCTCCTGTTCTTTCGTATTCGATATCCATTAATGTACCCCTCGGGTACAGAAAACAGAGTAATAATGCGTATAAATATTCACGATCTATTTAAAAAGTGTAAAAGGACCTACACTTATGCATTATCCCTTATATTCTATAATCAAAATATTTAAAAGTCAAGTATTTTTCTTTACAAATTTTGCACAAGTATACAAAAAAGTTTACTTTCCTACGCAGAAGCTGCGGAACACCTCGTTCACCACTTCTTCGCCCGCGCGTTTGCCGGTGAGGGTGAGCAGCGCTTCCACGGCGCAGTCGATATCCACGTTCACGGCGTCCACGGTAATGCCCGACCGCAGCGCGGCGGCGGCGTCCCTCAGGTGAGAAAGCGCCTCTTCGCAGCAGCGGCGCTGGCGCTCGTTCGCAAGGATCTCCTGTGTAAAATCCAGCCCGGCCGCGCCGAGCAGCGTTTCCAGCGCGGGGCGCAGCGCCGCGGGCACGTCGTCCGTTTTCGCGCTGAGCTCTACGCACGCGGGGAACGCTTTCTTTACGGCGTCGAACCCCTCTGCCCGGGGCAGGTCGCACTTGTTGAGCACGGCAAGCGCCTTTTTGCCCTCGCACAGAGCGATCAGCGATTCGTCCTCTTCCGTTAACGGCACGGACGCGTCGAACACCGCGATCACGAGGCCGGCGGCGGCGAGTTTTTCTTTGGCGATGCGCACGCCGATGCGCTCCACCTCGTCGCCGGTGCTGCGCAGACCGGCGGTATCCGCCAGCCGCAGCAGAATATCGCCAACGCGCACGGTTTCCTCCACCACGTCGCGCGTGGTGCCGGGGATGGCGGTGACGATGGATTTTTCATACCCCGAAAGGGCGTTCATCAGCGTGGATTTGCCCACGTTCGGTTTGCCGCACAGCACGGTGGGAATGCCCTCGGTGACGCATTTGCCCGCGTCGTAGTTGCGAATCAGCGTTTCGAGCGCCGAAATACCGTGGTTCAGGGTCTGCGCCAAAGCGCCGCTTTCCACGGCGGGGATATCCTCGTCCGGGTAATCCGCCCACGCGGCCAGCGCGGCGGCGGCGGAGATCAGCGAATCGCACACCTGCCCGATCTTTTTGCTCACGTTCCCGGCAAGGGTGTTTTCGGCGGCCTGCAAAGCGGCCTCCCCCTGCGCCGAGATCACCTTCATCACGCCCTCGGCCTGCGAAAGGTCCATTTTGCCGTTCATAAACGCCCTGCGGGTGAATTCCCCCGGGCCCGCCGGTACGGCGCCCAGCGCCAGCACGCGGCGCAGCAGCTTTTGGGTGACGAACAGCCCGCCGTGGCAGCACAGCTCCGCCACGTCCTCGCCGGTGTAGCTTTTGGGGGCGCGGTAGATGATGGCGACGCCGTCGTCGATCACGCCGGTCTCGTCGGTATAGCTGCCGTATGCGGCGCTGTAGCCCGGCATCGACGAAAGCGATCTGCCGGATACGCCCTTAAAGCACCGGTCGGCGATGGCGACGGCCTCTTCGCCCGAAAGACGGATCATGCCGATGCCGCCCGCGGCGTTCGGCGTGGATATGGCTGCGATGGTGGACACGTTTGGTACCCCCTTTTGTGAATGAGGAACGGGAAATCAGTCAGGAGTTGGGAACGGTGATGAATGATGAAAAACGGAAAAAGCAATTCCGCATTCCGAATTCCGCATTCCGAATTAAAGATTGTCTCCGCTCTCCGCTCTGTATAATTTAATACGCTTCTATAATTTTCAGCTTCGCGCTCTTTACGGCTTCGTCGATCAGCCTGTCCTTGTCGCGGATCATGGCTTCCACCTCGCGGGCGTATTCCGGGGTGGGGCGGGTGCGCGGGTGGCGCGGGGTGAACACGGTGCAGCAGTCTTCATACGGTTCGATGCTGATATCGAAGGCGTCGATTTTGCGCGAAACGATCACGATCTCGTTTTTGTCCATGCCGATGCAGGGGCGGAACACCGGAAGCGAGGCGCACTCGTCGGTACACTTCAGGGCGTGGATGGTCTGGCTTGCCACCTGCCCGAGGCTTTCGCCGGTGATCAGCGCGTCGCAGCCCTGCCATTCGGCGATACGGGAGGCTACCTGCATCATCAGCCGCCGCATCGTAACGGTGAACATCTCTTCGGGGCAGTCGTCCCTGATCGCCTCCTGCAGCTCGGTAAAGTGCACGGTGAACAGGTTCACGCGACCGGCGTAGGCCGCCACCTTTTCAAGCAGGCGGTGTACCTTTTGCTCCGCCAGCGCGGAGGTGTACGGGGGCGACGCGAAGTGCACGGCGGTGAGCTTGACCCCGCGTTTCGCCATCATATACGCCGCCACAGGGGAATCGATTCCGCCCGAGATCAGCACGCAGGCGCGCCCGCCGGTGCCGGTTGGCATGCCGCCCGCGCCGGGCAGCTGCGTGCCGTGGATGTAGGCGTAGCGGTCGCGCACCTCCACGTTCACGGTCACCTCGGGCTCGTGCACGTCCACTTTGATGCCGCGGAAGGCCGAAAGCACGGCGCCGCCCACCTCGTCGCAGATGGCGGGGGAATTATACGGGAAGCTCTTATCGGAACGCTTTGCCTTCACCTTGAAGGTCTTGGCGAACATCAGCTCGTCCTTTAAATACTCGCAGGCGCAGCGGGTGATCTCGCCGATCTCCTTTTCGCATACGCAGGCGCGGGAGACGCCCACCACGCCGAACACCTTCTGGATGCGGCTGAACGCCTCGTCCAGATCCGCGTCGTCCGAAACGGGCTCCACCGTAACGGTGGACTGGGATTTCACGAACCGGAACTCCCCCAGCCCCACCAGCTTCTCGCGGATGTTTTTTATCAGGATATCTTCAAACGTGGAACGGTTGAGCCCCTTTAAGGCGAGCTCGCCGTCCTTTAATAAGATGATTTCTTTCATGCGTATATCCTTTCTTTCAGTTTCACGGTAAATTTCAGTTTATCGCACAGTTCAATTAACAATTAACAAAGAACAATTAACAATTTCGGAAAACGCTGCGCGTTTTGATTATATCCGTAGGGGGCGGCGTCTCGGTCTCGCCTGCCGGTTCGGTCAAGCGCTTCTGCCTTGCGGCAGAGGCCTCCACCGGAGGCCCGCGCCGCCCCGCGAACCATAGAATTCAACATATGTTAATTA
>JAFRSZ010000277.1 GCA_017439205.1 Clostridia bacterium | reverse complement strand
CGTATAATATTTGAAACTGTTAATTACAAAGCGAAACACCAACACATATTGTTTGTAATTAACATATGTTGAATTCTATGGTTCGCGGGGCGTCGAGACGCCGCCCCCTACGGATATAATCAAAACGCGCCAGCGTTTTCCGAAATTGTTAATTGTTCTTTGTTAATTGTTAATTGAACTGCGCGACAAACTGAAATTTGAAAACTCTAACGACCCCAACGGAGGGAACCCCATGGACGTACGTCCCGGCGACATTCTTGAAATGAAAAAACAGCACCCGTGCGGCGACAAACGCTTTCTGGTGCTGCGCTCCGGCATGGATTTCAGGCTGAAGTGCCTGGGGTGCGGGCATGAGGTGATGGTGCCCCGGGCGAAAGCGGAAAAAAACATCAAAAAGATCGGGAGACCGGAACATGCTGAATAAACTGCAGCAGGTGGAGGCGCGCTTCGATGAGATCGCGCGGCTTCTTTGCCTGCCCGAGACCGCCGCGGACGTGGAGACCTGCACAAAGCTCCTGAAAGAGCAGAAGCTTCTGACCCCGGTGGTGGAAAAATACAGAGAATACAAAACGAACGCCCGGAACGCCGCGGACGCAAAAGACCTGCTCGCGGAAGCGGGCGGCGACGCCGAGCTGAAAGAGATGCTCGCGCTGGAGGCCGCCGAAAGCGAAGAGGCCGCCCGGAAGAATCTGGACGAACTCAAAATATTGCTGCTCCCGCGCGACGAGAACGACGACAAAAACGTGATCGTGGAGATCCGCGCCGGGGCGGGCGGGGAAGAGAGCGCCCTGTTTGCGGGGGTGCTGTTCCGCATGTATTCGATGTACGCCGAAACCAGAGGCTGGAAGCCCGAGGTCATGTATACCAACGAAACGGGCCTCGGCGGGTTCAAGGAGATCAGCTTCATGATCAACGGCGAGGGCGCGTACTCCCGCTTCAAGTTTGAAAGCGGCGTGCACCGCGTGCAGCGCATCCCGGTCACCGAATCCAACGGCAAGATCCAAACCTCCACCGTTACCGTGGCGGTGCTGCCCGAGGCCGAAGAGGTGGACGTGCAGATAAACCCCGCGGATCTGCAGATCGATACCTTCCGGTCCTCCGGCGCAGGCGGCCAGCACATCAACAAAACCGAATCCGCGATCCGCATCACGCACCTGCCCACGGGTCTCGTGGTGGAATGCCAGGACGAACGCAGCCAGTACAAAAACATAGACAAGGCCATGAAGGTGCTGCGCTCCCGCTTAAAGCAGCTGGAAACCGAAAAACAGCAGAGCGCGATCTCGGGTCAGCGCCGCGCGCAGGTGGGCACCGGCGACCGGAGCGAAAAGATCCGCACCTACAACTACCCGCAGGGGCGCGTCACCGACCACCGCATCGGGCTAACGCTTTATAAGCTCGAAGCGATCTTAAACGGCGCGCTGGACGAGCTGATCGACGCGCTGATCACCGCCGATACCGCAGAAAAGCTGAAAAACCTGAATCAGGACGGATAAACGAGAGTTCGGAGTTATTTCCAGAGCGGAGATTTCTTTAATTCGGAATTCGGAATGCGTAATTCGGAATTAACTTGTTAATCGTTCAT
>JAFRSZ010000276.1 GCA_017439205.1 Clostridia bacterium | reverse complement strand
TACCATCAAGCCGGGCGATGTTATCAACGTGGGCAAATTCACGTTTGAAGCGATCCACGTGAACCATTCCATCCCGGATGCGGTTGCGTTTGCGATAAGGTGCGACGCCGGTGTGATCGTTCATACGGGCGACTTCAAAATCGACAATACGCCCATTGACGGAGGCGTTATTGACTTCGCACGGCTCGCGCAGCTCGGCAACGAGGGCGTACTGTGCCTGATGCAGGATTCAACCAACGCAGAAAAAGCAGGGTACACACCAAGCGAAAAAAAAGTAGGGGAGACGCTGGAGCATCTCTTCGTGCGCGCAGAAAAGAAACGCATTATCGTTGCGTCCTTCTCGTCCAACATACACCGCATCCAGCAGATCATTGACGCGTCGCATAAAATGGGACGTAAGATTTTCCTTTCCGGGAGAAGTCTTGAAAACGTGACTTCCGTGAGCCGCGACCTCGGTTATCTGAACGTACCGGACGGATTGATCTTAACCATCGACCATCTTAAGAATTACCGCGATGAAGAGATCGTAATCATAACAACCGGCAGTCAGGGCGAGCCGATGTCCGCATTGACCCGCATGGCGACCGGAGAACACAAGAAAGTAACGGTCGGCGATAACGATTTCGTTATCATTTCCGCAACGCCGATCCCCGGCAACGAAAAAACCGTTGCGAATACAATCAACGAACTGATGAAGCTCGGCGCCGAAGTGATCTATGAGAAAAGCCTCGGCATCCATGTATCCGGTCACGCCGCACAGGAAGAGCTGAAACTCATGATGAACATTGTTCGTCCCCGGTTTTTCATTCCCGTTCACGGCGAACAGAAGCATATGCGCAAACACGCGGATCTTGCGAAAAGCGTGGGAATACCCGAAAAGAACATCCATGTGCCTGAACTCGGCGAAATGGTATCTGTTTCCGCGGACGCGATCAATACCGTTTCTTATGTTACGGCGGGGCGTGTTTATGTGGACAGCTCCGGCGTCGGCGACGTTGGCAGCGCCGTTCTGCGCGACAGAAAAAAGCTTTCTACCGACGGTATCGTTATGGTCACAGCCGTTTCGGACGTATATACCGGCGGACTGATGAACCCGGTGGATATCCAGACGAAGGGTTTTGTTTTTACGGATAACGCCAACGAACTAAACACTTATATCTCCGGCGTCTGCGAAGACGTTTTCGATCGGTATATGCGCGGAGTGGAGATGGATACGAACGCGCTGAAGCAACGCCTGAAAGACGCCGTTGCGAAAGCGATATTTGAAAAAACAAGGCGCACGCCTATCGTAATCGTCAGCGTATTTGCAGTTTAATGCATATTTCGGACGTTTATTCTCCCGTATTTTGGAGGTGCCTGATTGAAAGTTTCACAATTGATCAAGAACAATCCGTTTACGTTCCTGTTGTTTCTGCTTGCTTTGGTTGCAAGCGTCGTTACTTTTCATCACTCATGGATTTTGGCAACCATTGAGCTTGCCTGTCTTTTGACGATAACCGTATTTTCAGCGAGATGGTTCTCAAACGATCTTAAGCGCAAGATCGAACAGATCTCGTATCTAAGCAAAACCATGGATACCCGGCCGGAAGAAAACGAAGTCCTGCAGGTTTTTCCTCTGCCGGTCGTTCTGATCGATTCGGAAGGCTCCATGATCTGGTGCAATAAGCTGTTTGAAAACCTGCTCGGCGATTTTTCAAAATTAAAAAACAAGAATCTCGGCAGCGTGCTGCCTTTGGATGAATATGTAAATATCCCCGAGCCTGCCGTAAGTTTTGAGGCGAAGGGCGACAGCGGCGAATATACCGTATATCCAGCACGGCAGGAGGAAGACCGTTACGCGTTATATTTCATAGACGATACAACGCTGAAAAACATCCGCACGAAATATCAGCTCACGCGTCCTGTTGTGATCCTTGTTAATGTGGATTCTCTTGAACAGGCGGAAGATCTGATGCCGCATGAGGATTATTACGCGTTGAATTCTGATATCGACCGGCTTCTGAGCAAATGGTTCGTTGATAACAATTGCGTATTCCGCAAGTTTACTGACGGACGTTTCTTCGCGATCACGGAATACAAAAATCTCAAAGTGATGATCGATAACAGATTTTCGATCATTGACAAGATCCGCAGCAGCCATTTCGGGCCGGATGAAGCAGATATCACGCTCAGCATCGGCGTAGGACATTCCCTTGATATACAGGACTGCGAAGACGATGCACGTGAGGCGCTGGATATGGCGCGCGGGCGCGGCGGCGATCAGGTGGCCGTTAAAACGGGCGAAAGCTTTGAGTTCTTCGGCGGAATCAGCAGCGGCAAGGAAAAACGCGGAAAGATCAAATCGCGCGTGTTTGCTGCGGCGCTTGACGAATATATTGAAAAGAGCAGCAACGTTCTGGTTATGGGCCATTCTTACGGCGATTTCGACTGTATCGGCGCAGCCGCCGGTATCGTCGCCATTGCGAGAGCAAAGGGCAAAAACGTGCACGTCGTTGCCGAGCGCAATACAAGCATGGCGCTTTCGCTGATCAAAACGCTTGAATCCGGCAGCGGAGCCATCAGTTTTATCACGCCGGAAAAAGCGCTTGCTGAAGCCGGAGAAAACACGCTTCTGATCATTGTTGATACGATGCGCGTAAAGCTTGTTGAGGAGCCGAAGCTGCTTGAAAAAGGTATGAAAACCGTGATCATTGACCATCACAGAATGGCTGTGGATCACATTGAAGGCAATACATACGAGCTTCTTGAACCGCACGCGTCATCCGCCTGTGAAATGGTGACCGAGCTTGTTCAGTATTCGCCTTCAAAACCGAAGCTTACCGCAAATCAGGCGCAGGCCCTTCTTGCCGGTATCATGCTGGATACGAAAGATTTTACGCTGCGTGTGGGCGTACGTACCTTTGAAGCCGCTTCGTTCCTGCGCTCATTCAAAGCAGATATGGTATCTGTGCGCAAGCTGTTTGCCGGTTCGGCGGAAGACAGCATTCAGATCAACAACATTGTTAATTCAGCTGTATATTTCGACCGCTATGCGATAGCGATATCCCGCGTTTCAGGCAAATCGGCACGTCTCGTCTGCTCGAAGGCCGCGGATGAACTTCTTACGATCCAAAACGTAGACGCATCTTTTGTGATTTCACCGTTCGGTGAAAATACGGTGAATGTTTCCGCCAGAAGCCTTGGGCTTATCAACGTTCAGCTTGTTATGGAAAAGCTCGGCGGCGGAGGACACTACAGTATGGCAGCCGCGCAGATCACCGGCGTTACCACACAGGAAGCGTACGCATTGGTAAAAAATGCCGTTGAAGAATATCTAAACGAATTATAATACAGGAGGATAAAAAGCATGAAGGTTATCTTAAACGCCGACATAAAAGATCTCGGTAAAAAGGGCGAACTGGTCAACGTATCCGACGGATACGGTAAAAATTATCTGATCCCGCGCAAACTTGCCAAAATTGCCGATGCTGCAGCGATGAACGAACTGAAGAACAAAGCTGCCGCGGCCGCATATAAGCTGGAACAGGAAAAAGCCGCGGCCGTGAAAAATGCGCAGATCCTGGAAGGTAAGACCATCGCGATAAAAGCGAACGCAGGCGCAAACGGCAGGCTTTTCGGTTCGGTCACTTCCAAAGAGATCGCAGAAAAAATCAAGTCTGAGTTCGATATAGATATCGAAAAAAAGAAGATCGTCGTAGAGGATATCCGCCAGTACGGCACTTACGGCTTTACGGTAAAAGTGTATACCGGTATCCAGGTGCAGATGTTTGTTTTTGTAGGGGAATAACGTCGGAGTTACATAATGGCAAACGGAATTTCAAACGAACCGCAAACGAAAATATACTCATTTGAAGCTGAGCAGGCCGTGCTCGGCTCTGTATTATTTGATCCGAGCTCTTTTTCCGTTGCGGCAACACATCTGAAAAGCGATTATTTTTACTATCCGCAGCATAAAACGATCTTTTCTCTGATGCAGCAGCTCGATCTGTCCACTGGCACGATCGATCTTCTGATGCTGCTGGAACTTCTGCGTAAAGAAAAGGCTTTCAGCGGAGACGACGGCGGGAAACAGTATCTGATGCAGCTTTCCGAAGCTGTGCCTTCCGCTTCCAATATCGAAGCGTACTGCAAGATCGTTAAGGACAAGTTTTATATCCGAACCCTTGTGGAAATCTCAAACAAGATCATCGATATGGCGGAAAACTCCGGAGAGCCTGCAGAGGATATCCTTAACAGTGCCGAGCAGCTGATCTACGATATCCGTCAGGGCAAAACAGACGACGGCCCCGAAAGCATCGGTACGATGATCCGCACCGTTTACGACACGCTGAACAAACTGAATTCCGAAGATAAAGAACTGTATAAAGGCCTGCCTACCGGATTCCCGGATTTTGACACCATGTGCACCGGCCTCAACCGATCGGACCTTGTGATCATCGGTGCGCGTCCTGCCATGGGTAAAACCAGCTTTGCTCTGAATATGGCAAGAAACGTTGCCGTACGTACGGGCAAAAAGGTACTTTTCTTCTCGCTTGAAATGTCAAAAGAACAACTTGCACAGCGCGTTATTTCTACGGAAGCCCGCATTCCGAGCCAGAAAATGCGCACCGGCGAGCTGACGCCGGACGAATGGGAAAAGCTGTTTTCCGCATGCCTTTTCCTCGCGGATATCCCGCTGTATTTTGACGATAAGTCTTCAACCACTGTTACGGAAATGAAATCAAAGATCTCGCGCCTGAAAGCCGAGGCTGTGTTCGTTGACTATCTGCAGCTGATGAAATCGGATGTGAAGAAGGAATCTCGCGTGCAGGAGGTCACCGATATCACACGCGGACTCAAGCTGATGGCCAAGGATCTGAATATCCCGATCGTCGTATGCGCGCAGCTTTCAAGAAGCACGGAATCCCGCGGCAATAAATCACACAAACCGCAGCTTGCGGACCTGCGTGAATCGGGCTCAATCGAACAGGACGCCGATATCGTGGCAATGCTTTACAGAGAGGATTACTACCAGAATACCGATTCGGCAGATGAAGAAGAAACGCCGAAGGTGAACGTGAACCTTGCGCAGCTTCTTGTTGAAAAGAACCGCCACGGCCCCACAGGTTCCATCAAGCTGGCATGGAACCCGACGTATACCATGTATACATGCATAGAGAAAAAAGATGGCGGCGCTGAGTGACAAGTTTTTTGCTTCACTGCAAAAATACGCTATGATCGCCCCCGGCGAAGACGTTCTGGTCGCTTTTTCGGGCGGCGCTGATTCGGTTTGCCTGTTAGATCTGCTGAACACATATAAGGATCGGCTTTGCGTCAGCCTGAGAGCAGCACATGTAAACCACTGTCTCAGAGGTGAAGAATCCGACGCAGATGAAGCTTTCGCACGTGCTTTTTGTGAGGAACGCGGCATTGAGCTTTCCGTTCTCAGAACCGATATCTTCAAAACGGCAAAAGAAACAAATAAAAGCATCGAAGTATGTGCAAGAGAAGCGCGTTACGCTTTTTTTTCATCTCTTCATCCGGATAAAATTGCCACAGCGCATACGGGTACCGACGCCATTGAAACTTTCATGATGAACTTTTCCCGCGGGGCGTCGCTGCACGGGCTTGCGTCGATACCGCCCGTGCGAGGGAATATCGTCCGTCCATTGATTTCCTTTACACGTGAAGAAACAGAGCTGTACTGTAAAGAAAATCAGTTGTCGTTCGTTACAGACAGCTCCAACCTTACGGATGACTATACGCGCAACCGGATCCGCCATCAAATCATGCCTGAGATGCGGTCGATCCGTTCCGGATTTGAAAACTGCGCTCTGAGATGCATCGATTCGCTTCGTATCGAAGACGATTACCTGCGTCTTGAAACGAAAAAACTTCTTGAAAGGTACAAAACGCCAGACGGTTTGTTTACAAAGGACTTTGGAAATCTGCATAAAGCGATTCGCTGCAGGTTGATCGCTTCGTATATTGCGGAGAATACAGACGCCGATTTCGAATCAAAACATATTTATGAACTCGATGCGAATATTTCAAACGACGGATATGCGGTCACGCTTCCCGGGGCGGTTTGTATTTGCGTTAAGGATTCCCTGATTCATATCGTTCGGGAATCGCCCTCGTCTTTATCGGAGGAACCGGTAAGGATTTGCAAAAACGATTTGCATGATTTGATATTTAACGGTTTCCGTATTTCATTTTCCTTAAAAGACGGTCCTCACAATTCACATTTTAAGTTTAATTTTATTGATTTTTGTAAAATTGATGATATAATAGAAATCCGTACGCGCTGTCCGGGCGACCGGATCACCCTTGCGAAGCGAAACTGTACGAAATCACTGAAAAAGCTGTTCAATGAAGAAGGATTTCCCCCCGATCTTCGGCCTCTTCTTCCCGTGATCGCAGACAGCAGAGGCGTGATCTGGGCTTACGGCGCGGGGCCCGACAAATCCCGTCTGGCAGATACTGCTTCAGATAAAATTTTGATTATTGATACGGAGAGTGCAAAAAATGAATAAGGATATTGAACTCGTACTGTTTTCGGAAGAAAAGCTTCATTCGGTCGTTCAGGAGCTCGGCAGGCAGATCACGGCCGATTATCAGGGAAGGAATCTGCTTCTTTTGAGCATACTGAAAGGCTCCGTCGTGTTTATGACCGACCTGATGCGTCAGATCGATCTTCCGTGCGAGCTTGATTTTATGGCGGTTTCTTCATACGGCAACGGCGTTAAGGCGTCCGGTACCGTAAGGATCCTGAAGGACCTTGACAGAGATATTCGCGGCTATGACGTATTGATCGTAGAAGATATCCTTGACAGCGGTATGACGCTCAATTATCTGATGGATCTTCTGTATGCCAGAAATCCCAACAGCATCCGTATCTGCACTCTGTTTGATAAGCCCGAACGCAGAAAAGTCGATATTTATCCCGATTACAAAGGACTTGAGGTCCCCGATGAATTCATTGTCGGTTACGGGCTTGATTATGCCGAAAAATACCGCAATCTTCCTTATGTAGGCGTATTAAAGAGGGAAGTGTACGAAAATAAGGAGTGAATGTTTTGAATAACGACAAACGCAAAAGAATCGGTTCCGTTCTGCCGCTGCTGCTGGTCCCGGTGCTGCTGATTACAGTGATCACGTTCTTCATGAACTCAAATAACGGTGAAAAAGAGCTTACGTATTTCGATATCGTTTCGCTGTACCGTGAAGATAAGATCGCATCGTATGAACTGAATCTGAGCAGCGGTGTTCTGACGTATACGCTGCGCGGTGAAAAAACGGAGCGTAAATACAATGTTCCCAGCGTTACGCTGTTTTATCAGGATGTTCACGATTATGTTATGCAATATAACGAGGCGCATCCCGATTCGCCGGTTCTGTACAATTATAAGGCGGGCAGTTCCAACAGCTGGCTGCTGAGCATGCTTCCGATACTGATCAGCATCGTTCTTCTCGGCGTGCTGATGTTCGTGATGACACGACGCATGAACCAAAGTATTATGAGCGAGTCGAACCGCACCATCAGCTTCGGGAAAGCAAGGATCCGCAAGAATGAAGGCGGCAAAAAAGTAACCTTTGCCGACGTCGCAGGCGCAGACGAAGAAAAAGAAGAGCTAAGCGAGATCGTTGAATTCCTGAAAGATCCTTCAAAGTATAATGCGCTGGGCGCAAGGATCCCGAAGGGCGTTCTGCTCGTAGGCCCTCCCGGCACCGGTAAAACGCTGCTTGCCAAGGCGGTCGCCGGTGAGGCGAACGCGCCGTTTCTTTCGATCTCAGGTTCCGATTTCCTTGAAATGTACGTCGGCGTCGGCGCATCCCGTGTGCGCGACCTGTTCGCGCAGGCAAAGAAAAGCGCGCCGTCGATCATCTTTATCGATGAGATCGACGCTGTCGGCCGTCACAGAGGCGCCGGCATGGGCGGCGGTCACGATGAACGCGAGCAGACGCTGAACCAGATGCTTGTGGAAATGGACGGTTTTGTTGAAAATGAAGGCGTGATCGTTATCGCAGCCACCAACCGTCCAGATATTCTCGATCCCGCGCTGCTGCGCCCCGGCCGATTTGACCGTCAGATCACCGTCGGATATCCCGATATCAAGGGCAGGGAAGAGATCCTGAAGGTGCACGCACGCAACAAGAGCCTTGCGCCGGATGTGAATCTGCTGGATATCGCGCGTTCTACCGTCGGGTTTACCGGCGCGGATCTTGAAAATCTTCTGAATGAAGCGGCGCTTCTTTCTGCCAGAAGAGGGCTGAAAGCGATCACGAAGTCCGAGATTGAAGAAGCCACCGTGAAGGTCGTTGTAGGCACAGAGAAAAGATCCCATAAGATCTCAGAAAAAGATAAGCGAATTACCGCGTACCATGAGGCGGGCCACGCTATCGCAACACATTTTCTGGAAGGGCAGGATCCCGTTCATCAGGTATCCATCGTTCCACGCGGTATGGCCGGCGGATTTACGATGTCGCTGCCGCTTGAAGATAAGACGCATATCGCAAAGAGCCATATGGAAGACGATCTCGTTACGCTGCTCGGCGGCCGTGTGGCTGAAAAACTTGTGTTCGACGATATCACAACCGGCGCATCCAACGATATCGAGCGCGCTTCCGATATGGCGCGCAAGATGGTCACAAAATACGGTATGAGCGATAACCTCGGTCCGATCACCTTCGGTTCAGGCCATGACGAGGTGTTCCTCGGCAAAGATTACGGCACGGTTCGTAATTATTCCGAAGAGATCGCCAAGGATATCGATATCGAAGTAAAAGACATTATCACAAAGGCCTATCAGCGCTGCGAAAATCTTCTGATCGAGCACCGCGATAAGCTCGATGAGCTTGCCGAATATCTGATCGCACATGAAAAGATCGACGGTGAAGATTTTGCGAAGCTGATGGACGGTACGCTTGAATATACAAATGAAATCGTATCTGAAAGAAATCCCGGAACGGAGGAAGCAGATCATGCGTAAAAGGATCATTTCGATAATATCTCTTATCCTTGCAGCCGCAATGCTTTGCGCTGCGCTTTCGCTTACCGCATGTAAAAAATCCGGAAATGACGAAAAAGAAACGTCGCCTGCAGGCGTTGTTCAGAACAACGAAACATCGGACGGTTCTGCAGACGGTAAAAAACAAAACAGTGAGGTTGACCAGATGAGTTACGAAGAAATCTATCAGGAAAAAGCAAATGAATTTGCCGATAATTCACATCCCATCGCCGTGATCGTGATGGAGAATAAAGACGCTATCGTATTTGAGCTTTACGAGGATATTGCGAAGAACACGGTACTGAATTTTATCTCCCTTGCCAACAGCGGTTTCTATGACGGCATCATTTTTCACAGAGTTATCAAAAACTTCATGATACAGACCGGCGATCCGACCGGTACAGGTATGGGCGGCCCCGGATACCGGATCTTCGGTGAATTCGGCAATAATAATTTCAAAAATGATATTTCCCATCTGCCGGGTGTGGTTTCCATGGCGCGACAGGGAAATCGTTATAATCCGTCCGCCGCTTATAATACCGCGGGTTCACAGTTCTTTATCTGTGTTGCCGACGCATCCTATCTGGACAACGACTATGCCGCTTTCGGAAAGGTGATCGACGGTATGGACGTTGCGTATGCCATTTCCAATACGGCGACGAATTCAAACGATAAACCTCTTTCAGATCAAAAAATGGCGTACGTACGCGTTGATACGCACGACGCAACTTACGCTGAACCCGAAACAATCGCGGAATGATAAAAAATAGTTGTTGTTTTTTGTTGAATATTTTTCTTCCGCGCCACTTGATTTTTCGGTAAAAAAGTGATATATATTAATTGATAAAATAATTATTTTGGAGGTTTACTTATGATTGGCTGGATCATTAAAATGCTTCTCAAGGTTATGAAGCCCTTTGTTAAAATGGCTCTGATGGAAGCGATTTTTGACGCGCTTGAAGACTACGCTCTTGATGATACGACCGAAGAGGGTACGACTGCACCCGAACCCGTAACCGGAGAAGATGTTACTTTAGGAGCATAATCGTTCGTAAAAATGATCCGCCGAGAGGCGGGTTATTTTTTCTGTAAAGGCATCACACTGTAAAAATCGTTATTTCGGTTACGTAAACTATAAATATTGATGATTTTATATTGATTTCTTTGATTTTAATCTGTATAATAAAAATATTAAAAACAGAATGTACAAAACAGGGAGATGCATCATTCTATGATTTATGACGTTGCGATTATCGGCGCCGGTGTGATCGGCGCTTTGACCGCCAGAGAGTTTTCAAGATTCAAACTGAACGTTGCTTTGTTGGAAGCGGAAAATGACGTTGCAATGGGCGCCACGAAAGCGAACAGCGGTATCGTACATGCCGGTTTCGATGCGATCCCCGGCACACTGAAAGCAAAATTCAACGTAAAAGGTACGGCCATGATGCCGGAATTCTGCAAAGAGCTGAACGTTCCTTATAAGAATAACGGCTCTCTTGTGGTCGCTTTTTCAGAGGAGGAGCTTCCGGTACTGCGTGAGCTTTATGAACGCGGTATCAAAAATGACGTTCCCTGTATGGAACTGCTGAACAGAGAAGAGCTTATTGCTTTGGAACCGAATCTTGCGGATAACGCATGCGGAGCGCTGCTGGCAAAGACTGCAGGCATTGTTTGTCCTTACGAGCTTACCATTGCCGCTGCCGAGAATGCTGTATCCAACGGCGTGGAGTTTTTCCGCAACAGTAAAGTGCAGGCGATCTCTTCCGAGAAAGAGTATATTGAACTTGATACCACGTGCGGGAAATTCCGTGCTAAATTTGTCGTAAACGCCGCCGGCACGCATTCTGACGAAGTTGCAGCCATGATAGGCGACCACAGCGTAAGCATCAAGCCCCGCAGCGGCGAATATTTCATTCTTGATAAGGCCGTCGGCAACGTCGTATCCCATACGATATTCCAGTGTCCCACGGAATACGGCAAGGGCGTTCTTGTCGCCCCGACGGTTGACGGCAATATATTGCTCGGCCCGACGTCAAAAGACGTGGAAGACCGCGATTGCACGGCTACAACGCTGGAAGGCCTTCATACGGTCAAAGCGCTTGCGGTCAAGAGCTGCGAAAAAGTTTCTTCACGCAATGCGATCACTTCGTTTACCGGCCTTCGCGCGCACGATGAAAACAATGATTTTATTATCGGCCCGAGCCAGGCGGATCCTCGGTTTATCAATGCAGCCGGCATTGAATCTCCCGGTCTGTCTTCAGCGCCCGCGATCGCGAAATACATAGCGTATATTGTTACGGATACGTACGACGATCTTCAGCCGAACGAGACCTTCAAGCCTGCAAGGACCGATGTTTTCCGCTTCCGTCATGCTACCGATGAAGAACGTCAGGAAGCGATCAAACGCAATCCTGCGTACGGCAGGATCGTCTGCCGCTGTGAATCCGTTACGGAAGGCGAGATCGTTGATGCGATCCGGGCTCCGGCAGGCGCCAGAGACGTAGACGGCGTAAAACGCCGTACACGTGCAGGTATGGGAAGATGCCAGGGCGGTTTCTGCGGCTCCAAGGTCGTTGAGATCCTTGCCAGAGAACTCGGAGAAGAAGTCAACGAAATTACCAAATTCGGTAAGGGTTCAAAGATTTTGTTCGAGAAGACGAAATAAAGCGGAGGGATGCACGAATGTTGAATTATGATCTTGTGGTTATCGGCGGCGGGCCTGCCGGCATGGCAGCCGCGCTGAAAGCAAAGGAATGCGGCGTAGACCGTATTCTGATCATTGAGCGCGCCGAAACGCTCGGCGGTATTTTGGAGCAGTGCATCCATACCGGTTTCGGCCTTCACTACTTTAAGACGGAGCTTTCGGGTCCCGAATACGCCGACCGCTTTATCCGCGAGGTTGAAAAAACGGATATCGATATCAAGTGCGATACGATGGCGCTCGATATCAGCGATACCAATGTTGTAACCGCCGTAAACAAAACAGACGGTCTGCTGAAGATCCAGGCAAAAGCCATCGTGCTCGCCATGGGGTGCCGCGAGCGTCCCCGCGGTGCGCTTGAAATGGCCGGTACGCGCGCTTCCGGCATCATGACCGCAGGAACTGCGCAGAAATACGTGAACATCGACGGGTATATGCCCGGCAAAAAGGTGGTTATCCTCGGCTCCGGCGACATCGGCCTTATTATGGCGCGCAGAATGACGCTGGAAGGCGCAGAAGTTAAGGTCGTATGCGAGATCATGCCTTACTCCGGCGGTCTTACCCGTAATATCGTTCAGTGCCTTGACGATTTTGGCATTCCGCTTCGTCTTTCCACCACAGTGATCGAAACGCATGGCGCCGAGCGTCTTGAAGGCGTTACGATCGCAAAGGTTGACGAAAAACTCAACCCGATCAAGGGCAC
>JAFRSZ010000275.1 GCA_017439205.1 Clostridia bacterium | reverse complement strand
TGCATATTAAGCGTATATTCATTTCCTTTTGGTATTCTTTTAAACCCAGGATACTTATCAACTTCATAATCATAAAAAGTTTCAGTACAGTCACAGTTGAAATAAGCGATGTGTTTATCATGATCCATCCATTTGATTATTTGGGTTATTAAATCTGTGTTTACCTCCTTGCGTAGAAAGAAGTCGTCAAGCAAAGGAATGACATACGGGGTTTTGATTTGTGATAAAGCATGAATCATTCGCTTTCCATAAGCATCTTTTGGATTCTCCGGATGGATACACTCGATATCAAGGTCTTTAAATTGGAAACTCTTGGATTCAGTATTCAACAGAATGCGAATGCCTTTTGGATTCCAATACTTTTTAAACAGAGTAAAGAATGGTATCCATAAATCTTCATAGTCGTCGCATGAATTAATTAAAATCGTTATCTTTTGATTTAAAGTCGAATTCATATTACTGTATCCACCCTGAAATATTAATTCTGTCTATTATTCAATTTGCGAATCTCAATAATCCCGAAATCACAAGGGCCCCACCATGAACGGTGCCAGACGTTATCGGGATTTTTATCGGCCTCAACAATGCGAAAATAAACATATCCTCTAACAGATTCATAGAAAAACTCTTTTCCGTCAGAATCAATACCACACAACTCAATAATTAGTTTATTTTTCCCCGGCGCCAAAAAAGCAGTGTTGCATACACCTTCAAAAAGATTTTCGCCTTTTGTTAAACACAAAGGATCTTTCTTTGTGTCCGTCATCCCGATCAGGGAATCATCTTTATTCATATATATTAAACGTAAGAACACTCGATCGGAAACTTCATTTGCATGGATTTGCAAAAAGAAGTGAAGGTTTGTTCCGCGATGAATATCAAATCCGTTCTTTTCAGCAAATCTGAAGGATGTCAAAGAAAAAAGGTCATTTTCCTTCAGACGGTATTTTTGTATCTCACCGAAGACCCAAGATTCTTTATATAACTCTTCACCCCCTTGTGGCATATATAATTCAATCGCCTTTTCAACGTCTCCGTCAAAAATCACTTTTCCGTGGTCCAGTACGATGCAGCGGTCGCAGAGCTCGCGGATCGTGCGCATGTTGTGGCTCACGTACAGTATCGTCCTGCCCTCGTCCTCGGCGGCCTTGCGCATTCGGTCGATGCACTTTTTCTGAAACGCCATATCGCCAACGGCCAATACCTCGTCCATGATCATGATCTCACTGTCGAGATGCGAGGCTACGGCAAAGCCGAGCTTTACGTGCATGCCGCTGGAATAGCGTTTTACCGGGGTATCGATAAACTGCCCCACCTCGGAGAATTCCACGATCTCGTCAAACTTCTTGTCGATCTCCGCTTTTGTAAGGCCGAGGATCGCGCCGTTAAGATATACGTTCTCTCTTCCCGTAAGCTCAGGATGAAAGCCGGTGCCCACCTCCAGCATGCTGGTGATGCGCCCGTTCATGCAGATCTCGCCCTTTGTTGGTGCCGTTACGCGGCAGATGAGCTTCAAGAGCGTGGATTTGCCCGCGCCGTTGTGCCCCAATATGCCCACGCGTTCGCCTTTTCTGATCTCAAAAGAAACGTCGTCCAGTGCAAGGAAGCGTTCGTTCTTCTCGTGCGCCTTCTGCCCGATCTTCAGGTTCGGGTCTTCCTTGCCGCGGAGCTTTGCGAGCTTTGTTTGCAGCTCCTGACGTAAGGTCGCGCCGCCGATTGCGCCGAGGCGGTATTCTTTGGATACGTGCGATATTCTGATTGCGATGTCGTTCATCTTGATTTCCTTCCTTCCGGTACCGATCAGACCGTGTCCATAAAGGTGCGCTCTACCTTGCTGAACATCCTGACGCCGATCACCGCCACAAGGACGGTCGTAACCACGCTGATCCCGTAATAGAGCCAGTCGATCTCGCCTGTGCCGATAAACGCGAAACGGAACACGTTGATAATGGGAGTCACAGGGTTCAGCATATAAACGTAATAAACGGGATGCTTTTCAAACAGCGAACGTCGGCTGAACATATCGTAAGCGATGGGGGAGGCGTATTGCCACAGCGAGACGAAAAAGCCCACGGCCATGGTAAGATCTCTGTATTTTGTGGTAAGGGATGATATTATGATCCCCAGTCCCGTACCCAAAACTGCGGTTTGCGTGAGCAGCAAAGGCAGCATAAGAATATACAGGTTCGGGTGCACGTTTGAGCCTGTGACCACAAAAAAGACCAAAAAGCACAGCATGAACGCAAATTGGATGCCGAAGGTGATAAACTGCGAGATCGCCGTGGCAATGGGCATTACCAGCCGAGGGAAATATACCTTGCCCATGATACCGGCGTTGGCAACAAAAGTGGATGCGTTCTGCGTAAGGCAGTTCGCGAACAGCGTCCATATTACAAGACCGCTGAGGTAAAAGATGAAGTTCGGCACGCCCTCCGCGCCGAGGCCTGCGATCTTGCCGAAAATCAGAGAAAATACCACCGTGGTGAAAAAAGGCTGAATGATCGCCCACGCAGGTCCCAGAACGGTCTGCTTATAGCGGGAAACAAAGTTCCGCCGTACCCATAAAAGGATCAGGTCCTTGCATTTCTTCAGGCCCTTCCAATCGGCCTTTGTTTTTTTATCGTTTGCTTTTATAATAACGTCCCAATGCTGTGCTTCCATCTGTCAGTTTTTCCTTTCCGCAGTGTTGCCGATGCTTTTTGCGGGTACGCCTGCAAGGATCTCACCGGGCGTTTCGCACGATTTCGTTACAACCGCGCCCGCGCCGATCACGCACCCGTCCGCGATACGGATACCGCCGATCAGGATCGCGCCCGCGCCGATATCCGCGCCGCTGCCGATCACCGGCGTTTGTTTCGATCCGGTTCCCTTGTTGCCGATCACATTGTTGCCGTGCAGGATGCAGTTTTCGCCGAGTGTGCCGTTGATCACGACGCCCCCATGCCAGATGTTCACACCTTTGCCGACGTTACTGTTGAGTCCGATCTCGATTCCGGCAAAAGCGCCGCTCAGATTCCGTTTGCGGTCGTAATACCGAAACATCAGCTTTGCGAAACGACGCTTCATGGCTGATACGGCGGCGTCCGAACGCAGCATGCAGTAATACTGCGCCCACCTGAAATAGTACACCGCCCGCCAGATACTGTACCGCTTATGGCGGGAAAGCCGCATGTGCATGATTCTTTTTCGATTTGTGCCGAGGTACAGGATCCGTTCTTCGATGAGTGTGCTTTTTAGTTCTTTATTTGCCATGTCTTTTCCTCTTTCGACGTTCAAGCATATCTTTCAAAAAACGAAGGTATTCTGACGGATACATTGTAAACGCGTGTGTCAATCGGTTTGTTATTCCTTTTTTATGTGCGATATCGTAGTAGACGATATTGTACCAGCGTTCGTGAAACAGTTTTTTCATGATCTTCTGATCGTAAATACGGTACTGTTTGTTCCGGCGCAGAATCTTGTTCATCCACTTTTTGTAACGAGTATCGTAAGGCTTTCTTCCTGACAGCATTCTGAGATTCAACAGATAAATCTCTTCTGTCAAATCTATGTTTAATCGGGAAAAGAGCTTCTTCTGTGTGTTAAAAGAGCACCGTTCCATTTCTTTTGCATGACGTACCGTAAT
>JAFRSZ010000026.1 GCA_017439205.1 Clostridia bacterium | reverse complement strand
TAATTAATAGGTGTTGATTTCTATGCTTTTGCGGGGCGTCGAGACGCCGCCCCCTACGGATATAATCAAAACGCGTATGCGTTTTCCGAAATTGTTAATTGTTCTTTGTTAATTGTTAATTGAACAGTGCGACAAACTGTAATTTCCTGTCTTCCGCCGCTGTTTATTCTGCCCTGTAAATATGCGCATCCGTAACGCAGTAGCCCCTGCCGTTTTTGCAGTACACGCCCTCGATCAAGATCTTCTCGCCCTCGCGCAGGTCCGCGGCGGTCTCTTCGTCTTCCGCCGCCGGTATGAAATTGAGCCCCTGCATGCAGCAGCCGTTCCGATCCTTCACAAGGCAGCAGAGATAGCGGTTGCCGTCGTCGTCGCCGCTCACGGCGTAGGTCCCCTGCAGGCGGAGGGTCTTTCCGGCGTAATCGGCGGGCGAAAGGGCGATCTCGGAGATCCGCGCGTAGGCGGCGACCGAACCGTTTGCGGAGAGGTCGATGTGGTCCCCGTCCGCGGGGAACGGCTCCGCCGTGGGGAATTCGGGTTCGCTCTCCCGTTCTTCGGTCGTTTCGGGAATGCAGCCGGGAACCGCCGCGGGGTCGATCTGCGCCAGCGCCGTTTCCGTCGGCACAGTCGCGTCCTTCGGCGTGCCTGCGGCGCAGCCGCCCAGCAGCAGGGCGGCCAGAACGGCAATGCACATACCGGCAGGCTTTTTCATATCGGTCCTCCGATCAGAACAGGAAGCGGAACGTAAGCACCTCAAAGGGCTTGCAGGTAAAGGCGATGCGGTTGCCCGAGAAGGCGATCTCCCCTTCGTTTTTCTCCATCAGGTCGCACGTATACGCCTTTTGCGGCGTAAAGGGCAGCGTAAGCGTGGCCTTGCCGCGCTTTTTCTGCGTTTCATTCAAACGGACGATCACGCCTCTGCCGTCCTGCGCGGCCTTTACGGCGTCGATCACGATATTCTTATCCGAAACCGCAAAGAAGCTGCGGGCGGGTCTTCCCTTCCCTTCGGCGCAGAACACGGCGGAAAGCGGGTCGTTCAGCACGCGCGAAAGATTGGTAACGTCCGACGCGCTCCAGTCGCCGGGATGGGGATAGAAGCTGTAAACGAAATCCTGCTCGCCGATATCGCCGGTGGGATCGGGGCACACGGGGCCGCGCATCAGTGTGATGCAAAGGTCGTTATCGGCAAACGCGTGGCCGTATTTGCAGTTGTTCATGATCGCCGCGCCGTAATCGCTCTCGCTCAGGTCCGCCCATTTGTGGGCGCAGCACTCGAACATGGCGGTCTCGTACGGATTGTTTGCGAAGGTGGGGCGCTCCATCACGCCGTGCGCCACCTCAAAGGTGGAGTATCTGGCGCGCACGCGCACCGGGAAATCGGCCTTCAGCACCTTTTCGCGCTCGCGCCAGTCCACATGCGTCACGAAATCGAGCTGCCGCGCGCCGGAATACAGCGTGATATCCTGCACGATCACGGAATCGTGAAAGCGGTAAGTAACCCTTACAACGCCCTTTACGGCGTCGGCCCCGACCGCCTCTACGGACGAAGCCTCGAGCACGTCGGTATGCAGCTTATAGTCCGCCTCCAGATTCCACGCGCTTTCGTGGATGGGCTTATCGTGAGACACGGTGAGGCGGTTGCCGGGGCCGGAAAGCACCTCGCGCTCGTTTTCTTTGTCGAAAATACCGGCGATCTGCCCGTTCGGGGCGATACGAACCTGAAGAAAGGCGTTTTCAAGCAGGCTTTCGTCGGCGGTCACGAACCCCGCGGCGTGCGTCGGCGTCTGAAGCAGCCGGTAGCGGCGGCAGCCCACGGCGGGCACGTCATGGGCGCGGAATTCCAGCGTTTCGCCGCCGTCGGTTTCCCGCAGCGTGCAGGGCACGGGCGCGTCGTTCTCGTCCGCAAGGCCCGCGAAACCGGCGGGAACCTTTACTCTGACCGGGCCCGCCGCGGTATGGGAGGTGAGGTTCCACACCACCACGCTGTTTTCTTCGGCGTATTCCCGGCTCAGAGCGGAAAGCAGCTGCTTTTTGATATTTCCGGCGGTCTCTGAAAATGCCGCGTATTCTTTGCGGGTATTCTCAAACACCTCGTGAATCGAGGTTCCGGGCAGGATATCGTGGAACTGGTTGGTGAGCAGCACCCGCCACAGCTCCTCGTATTCCCTTTTGTCGTAACCGCCGCCGAGCACGCCGAGCAGCTCGATATCCCGCATCAGGATCTCGCCCCTGCGGTTGTTCTCTTTCACGAAGGCCTGGCTGGTAAAGGTGCCGCGGTGGTTCTCATAATACATTTCGCCGTCCCACACGGGCAGGTCGTTTTTCGCCTTTTCAACCTCTGCGAAGAATTCCGCGGCCGTGCCGAGCTTTACCTCCGGCATGCCGGGCATCGAGCGGTAACGGCGCACGCGCTCCACCATGTTATAGGTGCAGCCGCCGCCTCCGTCGCCGTAGCCGTAACATCCGAGCGTGGCGTCAACAACGTCGTTCTGCCGGTTCTTCAGGCGCACGTCGGTGATATACAGCGCGTCCGCCTCGCCGTTGTAGCTCATCTTCTGCATGTACGCCAGCACCTCGTCGCCGGAGTGGGCGCGCCAGCGGAACACGGACACGGGAAATTCGTTGGTATCGTTGCCGTTCAGCTTTGAGGTAAAGAAGTACTTCATGCCGGAGCGTTTGATGATCTGCGGCAGGGCGGCGGTGAAGCCGAAGCAGTCCGGCAGCCAGTAGATATCGGAGCACACGCCGAATTCCTTCATAAAGAATTCGCGCCCGTACAAAAGCTGGCGCACAAGGCTCTCGCCCGAGGCGATGTTGGTATCCGCCTCCACCCAGGTGTTGCCCACGATCTCCCATTGCCCGTTCTTCACCTTCTCTTTGATGCGCGGCCACAGCTCGGGATAATACCTTTTGATGAAGAAATACACCGCCGCCTGGCTCTGGGTAAAGCGGAAATCCGGATACAGATCCATCAGGGCGAGGTTGTTCGAGAAGGTGCGGGCGCACTTGCGCGTGATCTCGTTCACGGTCCAGAGCCACGCCACGTCCAGATGGCTGTGCCCCGCCATGATCACCCTGCCGGGCACCACGTAGCCGATCTTTGCCAGCGCTTTTTTGAGATATTCCCGCGCCTTTTTCGCGTCCGCGTAAAAACGCTTCTTTCCGGCGTCGTAATCGGGGATATGCGCGGCCGTTTCCACCGCGTTGTAGATCCGCCGGGCGGTAACGGGGTCGGGGCAGCGCTCGTAGATCTCAAACGCGCAGCTCAGGTCGTAATACAGCCCCTCTGCCGCTTCGTTGATCAGCTGCAGCTCGGCGGTTTTCATTTCGTAGGTCATGTGCGTTTCGCCGGCCTGCGCCCGGTCGCAGAAGCCGCCGCAGTCCACGGCGCTCTCAAGCTGGATATGCAGCGTCTCCCCCGCTCTCAGCGGGTCCGAAAACAGTATCTCGTTCCTGCCCACCCAGCCGGAATTGGCGCGCGAACTCACCGCGCCCACGATTTTGCCGTTGATGCGAACGATGCTCTCGCCGCCGAAATCGAAGCACAGATATACCCTGCGCCCGGCAAAGCTTGCGGGCACGCGCACGTCCGCCTCAAAGAAGCGGGTATCGTCGTACCCCACCTTCCAGAGGTCGCCGAGGCGCATCCGGGTTTCGGGAAGGCCGTCAAGCTCGATCACGCCCGGCGCGGGATGGACGCCGGTATAGCTCTTCCATGTATCCAGAACCACCCGGTCCTCCACGATAAAACGCGGGATGTACACATGGATCAGGTTTTTGAGCACCGCAGGTTTTACAACGCGCATGGTCTGATCTCCTTTCTGCGATCCGTTTGAACGGACGCGGGAAAACGAAGCGTCCGCCGCGGCTTATTTCGCGTAAACGTCCGATTCGATGTAGTCCACGCCGAGGCTCAGGCAGTAGCTGATGTCGGCGCGGGTGTTGGCGGTCCACGCGCCCACCTCGAGGCCGGCGTTGTGGAACATGGTTACGATCTCTTCGGTGAGGCCGTGCAGATCCATATCGATGGCAAAGCCGCGGTCATAGGCCTCCCTCACCGTGTCGTCCATCTCGTCGCAGGTGAGCATCACCGGCAGCTCCGGGAACAGCTCCTTCGCGCGGATCAGGTTGCCGATATCGAAACTCTGCAGCGGGCATTTCGACAGATCGTAAATATCAGCCGCCATATTGAAGGCCTTAACGATATTCTCATCCGAGAATTCGCCCTTGAACTCGATGAAGCAGACCATATCGTTTTCCGCCATGATCTGCAGGTATTTTTCAAAGGTGCAGAGATACAGCTTCGTAAAGGATTTCAGATTTTTAAGCGGCTGCGCGGTAAGCTCGGCGTAGGTATGGTCCGCGATCTCCATCTCGGTGCCGTCCTTCAGTGTGACCGCGCTGTTGTGGGAGCACACCAGAACGCCGTCCGAGGTCATGCGCACATCGGTCTCCGCGCCCGCGGAACCGTGCTTCACGGCGCCGGTAAACGCCTCTTCGGTGTTCTCCTGATAGCGGAACGAATAGCCGCGGTGGGCGATGAATTTCACGTTTTCCTTCGCCGGCGCATACGCGCCGAAAACGGAATGGAACAGGGTTACGAGGGTAAGAAAAAAGAACGCGATCTTCTGCATGGTATCAGCCTCCGCATATAATTGGTATAATTTAATTATATACCCGTTATGCGCGCCGCGTCAAGAAGCGAGTTGGGAAATTGGAATTTGTCGATGTGTTCGGTTGCGCGGTAACGCAGCCAATCAGCGGGACGGTTCCCTGATTTACCGAACGGTTTGCTGACGGTTTCGTTCTTCTTGTGCATATCTGTATAAACCTTCCCCGGTCAATCTGGGAACCGTCCTCGTCTGATTGGCGGGCGGTTACGGATCATGTTCGATACATAAAAATAACAGATGTAAACAAAATTTCAAATGCTGTTAGGACAAAATACGCAGAATGGAATATAATTGCATTCTCGAGGGAAGCTTTCGTCGTTTCCATCCGCAAATCAGGGGACGGGTCCCCGATTGACCGAGGGAGGCGGAATCAATCATGCTGGGGCCGGATCAAACGGCGGATGTATCGCGCGGTAAATCGGGGAACCGTCCCGCTGATTGGCTCCGCCGCTGCGCAATCGAACGTTTTGCCGTTCGTTATCGCAAGTTATTTCAACTCAAACACCTCGCTAAACTGCAATTTGAACGCCATAAACAAAAAACCCGCGCGCCCAGGTGGAAGCTGAAACGCGCGGCCCTCAGGAAAAGAAAGGCTCTATAATGATGTTTCGTCGTTAGGCGGCGCTGCGGCCCGGCCCCTTCTGGGCAACGCGCCCACGGATCACACGCAGTTTTTTTACGGCGCGCTTTCTGCGGAAGAACAGGCGGCGTACGATCTTGCCAAGCATCTCTTCAAACCGGATGAACCGGTCCTCATGTAAAAATCCCCAGATCACGAATAATGCGAACACGACCTCCGCCAGAATGATATATCCCAATTCCGCTGTCATAACCGTTTACCTCCCATGTGGAACATTTGTTTTTCTTTTCAACTATATATTACGCCTTTTTTTCGTGTTTGTCAACACAAATGTTCCATTTTTTATGTTTTTAAGTACCGTTATTCGGACATTGCAGACGATTCGGCGAATTTGGGAGAAAAAGAAAGGTAAAAGGTGCGGTCAAATTGGATTTTAGCGCGCAGCGCGCGTCAATGAAAAATTAACGATTAACAATTAACAATTGATGAAGGGCTCCGCCCTTACCCGATTATACTCATCGGATAAGCAGGTTTTTCCAGCTTTCGGAAAGCTTTTTTATAAAATCAAAACGCGCCAG
>JAFRSZ010000274.1 GCA_017439205.1 Clostridia bacterium | reverse complement strand
TTTTTTGACCCTTTTCCCCGTTTCTCATGCCGGGGGCGCGGGGAGCGTCACTCCGCGTAGAACACGGCGCTGTCGTCCAGACGCAGCAGGGCGGGAACGTCGGCGCATACGTCGATCCAGGTGTCGGTGAACAGCACCCTGCCGCCGCAGGCGGGGTCCAGCTCCGCGGTGGGGGTGCGGCCGAACACGGCGGTCACGTCTTCAAAATAGCGGTCCGTCAGCTTCGGCGTGTTCCACAAAAGCTCTTCGGGGGTGTAGTCGCCCAGCTTTTTGGTCACGCTGAAATGCCCCAGCCCGCTGTGGGTCAGGATATAGTCGCGGTCGTTTACGTTCACGGTCTCAAACAGCGCCGCGTCCTGCAGGTATTCAAAGATATATTCCCGCTGCGTGGCTTTGCGCTTCTTCAGCGCGGTCACGGTGGGCAGCGCGCCCATCTGCGTCCACTTTGCCAGCAGCGCCTGCTGCGTCGGGGTCATATCGGGGGAAGCGTCTTCGGTGAACAGGCGCTCGTTCATCATCAGCAACTGTTCGTGGCCGCCCAGCAGCAGCTCCACGTTATACTGCTCCATCAGCCATTCCAGCAGCTCCACGCCGCTGTCGCCCCCGTCGATCACGTTGCCGAGCACGAAGCAGAAATCGCTCTCTCTGAAGCTCGCTTTTTTGAACAGGGCTTTGATCGTTTTCAGGTCGCGGCCGTGCCAGTCGGATGTTGCGTAGATCATCATTTGCTCCTTAAGTGTTTTTCTGCTCTCATTATAATCCATCCGGCGGCCCCGCGCAAGCAAAATTTGGCGGATACGGTTGCCAACCGGCGCGGGATATGCTATATTGGAACCGATAAGGAGGAAGAGAACATGGATTTTCTGGAACTTACAAAAAAAAGCCGCAGCTGGCGCGGCTACGACGAAACGAGAAAGATCGCCCGCGAGGAGCTGGCGGCCTTCGTGAACTGCGCGCGGTTCGCTCCCTCCAGCGTGAACCGGCAGCCCTTTCAGTATTATCTTGCCTGCGAGCAGGCGCAGCTGGATCTCATCCAGCCCCTCACCGGCTGGGCGCGCGCCCTGCCCGAGAAACGCCTGCCCTATCCCGGCAAGCGGCCCACCGCCTTTATCGTGATCTGCCAGAACACCGTGTGGGACCCGGATCTCACCCGTTACCAGCGCGACGTGGGCATCGTGGCGCAAACGATCCTGCTCGCAGCCACCGAAGCGGGGCTCGGCGGCATCATGATCGGCAATTTCAGCCCCGAAAAGCTCTCGGCGGCGCTGAAGCTGCCCGAAAATCTCGTGCCGATGCTGGTCGTGGCCATCGGCAAGCCGGACGAAACGGTGGCGCTCACCGAGGCCGCCCCCGGCGAAAGCATTAAGTATTACCGGGATGAGAACGACGTTCACTACGTTCCCAAGCGTCGGCTGGAGGACGTTATCCTCTGAACCGCCTTCAAAACCGAACGGGCCCCGCGGGGGCCCGTGTTTCGTTTAAACTGATATTACTTCTTCGCCTTTTTCGCCATCGCCTTTTTATACGCGGTCAGCAGCAGGCTGCAGCCCAGGTTCAGGCAGACGCTGCCCAGCAGCAGAGAGAGCAGGTTATCAGGCAGGTTCGCTATCGTTTCCTTCGAGCTGATCAGCGATACGATGAAATAGCAGAACCCCACATTGTTGAACAGGTAGGGAAGTACCGGCTGCAGCAGGATCAGCGCGGCGATGGAAACGATCAGCATCAGCGAGATCGCGGGCACGTGCGAGACCCCGGCGCCCATCAGCAGCCCGGTGCCCTTTACCACGCCCGCGGCGATCAGCAGGCCCACGGCGCCGCCCAGAAGCGTCGTGAGAAAGCGCTCTTTGTATGAAAGCTCCTCCTGCATGAAGAATACGGTTACGCTGAGAAAGAACGACCAGTTTACGATCTCCAGCCCGCCGATATGGGTCAGCCCTTTCGCGTGCAGGATCTGATAGATCACGTTCAGCAATATGATCCATAAAAATACGATCAGAAGGCCGATCATTTTGGCTTTTTTCGGCTTGTTAAAAAAAGAAAGCTTGTTGTGTTCCACGGCAGTTTCTCCTTTTCATTTGTGATTCCTCAGGCGAGGCAGGCGTATTCTACCATGGAAGCGAAAGCAAAGTCAACCGGTTTTCCGCATCTTCTACAACACAGTGTTGAATTGTATTATCACCGATGATAATACAACACAGAAACTTATTACCGACATAATAATTAAAATATGTTTGTTATCATTGCGGGTCCCCTCTGAAAGAGCGCAAAAAAAATTGCCGCCGGTCAATCGTAATTGCCGACGGCACTTAAACAACGGGTTCTTTCATTTTTAGGGGAAACCTCCTGAATTTATTTGAGTTTTCACGATCTATATTCACGATTTTTGTTCCCGAACGTTTTTTTGCAGCGCTTTATTTTTTTTTGATTTAATTTATCCTTATTTCACGCTTACCGTTTTTTCTTTGCGTTTTTCTTCTTTCTCTTTCCGGCTGCATCCGGCGTTCATTTTTAAGGAACCTTCCTGCCTAGAACATCGGTATCATCTTCCTTTCTTACAAAAGCATTGTTTCATTTCCCGGGCGCGCGTCTTTTTCTTTTTTACACATGTAGCCTTGTGTGCGGTTGGCGCCTCGTTTTCATTCGCTTCTGTTTCTTTTGCATCTTCATATTAGCACAAGACGTTTTTAAAGTCAAGCGTTTTTTATAAAAAAAATCAAAAAACCGAAAAAATTATGTTAAAAATCAACAAACGACAAAAAGTGTTGAAAAAAGCCGCTCCAAGGCGGCAAATTGCGTTAAACGATTAACAATGAAGGATGAAAATCCGTGTCAGAACCATTTTCGTTTCTTTGCGAACAGCGTAAACAGCGTTACGGTAACGACCGACAGCGCGATCACATAGATATAGCCGAAGCGCCAGTGAAATTCCGCCATCGTATCGAAATTCATGCCGTACCAGCCCACGATGATGGTGAGCGGGAAGAACACGGTGGTGAGTACCGTAAAGAACTTCATGGAGTTGTTCAGCTTCAGATCCAGCGAGGCCTGGTAGGCGTCCTGCAGGTGTACGGCAGCGTCGTTCAGCGCGTCGGTGTCCTCCCGCAGGCGGGTGAGCCGTGTGTTGATATTGGCAAGGTAGCGCAGCTCCTCCGCCGGGAACAGCTCGTTGTCGTCCTCCTCCAGCGCCTCGGTGATATCCAGAAGCTGCTCGTAGAAGTTGTGTTTTACCAGCAGTTGTTTCTTTACCGCCAGAATATCGATATTGAAGTCCTTATCCGTTTTGTTGTGAACAAGGTCCTCTTCCAGCTCCGAGAGCTCAAAGCCTGTGCGCTCCAGAAACTGCGTGTCTCCGGCGACCAGCGTGTCAAAAAAGGCGCACAGCAGCTTTTCGGCGGTCACCGTGGCTGCGGTATACCGCTGCAGCACGCCGATAAACTGCCCCTGTACGAACTGCTCCGGGTCCTCCACGTCCACGAGTACGATCAGGTCGCGCTTTATGAACATGGCCACGCAGTAATGCCTGCCGGTATCCGGCTCCGATACGCGCAGTTGGGTAAAGGTGTAATCGTCGTAGATCTCCACGCCGGAGCGGAAATAGGGGTGCATGCTGGCGCAGGCCGCCACGGCGGAGGCCGGGATCCCCAGCGGCGCCGCGGCGTCGGCAAGCTCCTCTCCGGTCACATACCCCACCAGCAGGCGGGCGCGGTCGGCGCCTGCAAGGTCGGTTTTACAAAGATTTTCGGGGTAGTACTGATAAAACATTCGTCTGTTACCACTTGATCTCCCAGATCTCCACCTGGTCGCCGTTGAAATCGGCGCTGCCGCTGATGCCCATCGCATGGGCTTTGCCGCCGGCGTCGAGCTTGATGGTGTAGGTCACGCGGTCAACGTAGCCGTCGCCGCGCACGTAAGCGTCGATCACCGAGCCGGGGTATCTGATCGTCACCTCGTCGATCTGCAGGATGCTGAAGGAGCCCGCGATATCGAGATACCCGATGGAGGCCGCGTTGTACTTCGGCACCTCCGAAAGGGAGCGCACTTCCTCCGCCGCCAGCGTAAGTATTACGTGTACCAGATCCCCCTCCTGCGAGATGGAAGCCGCAGCCACGCCTTCTTCCGGCAGGGTGAACGCCGCCGCCTTGGGCAGCAGGAGCTGGGTGGTCTCGCCCTCGCTCGTGGTGGCGGTGCCGCCGGAGAACCGGTAATCCTCTTCTGTGGGCTTCAGCACCAGATCCTTGATGAAGTTCAGCGCTCTGGTCGCCAGTTCGCCGCCGGGCTTCACATTGGTCACGGTGGATGTGAAGCTCTCTTTATGGTGTACGGTGATATCGCCGGTGTAGGCCTTGGTCTTGTTGATCGCGGCCGCAAGGAAATTCAGGGTCTGCGCCTTGTCGAAAGACGAAAAATCGGAACCTGACGCCGCGGTGGCGGACGTTGCCGCGGAGGTCGCCTCCGCCGTGGTGGCAGGCGCCGTGGTCGATATCGCCGCGGTTGTAAGCGTTGTATCCGCAGCCGAGGTAACGGCGGTTGTGTTATCCGCCGCCGACGTCGCCGTAACGGACGCAGCGCTTTCGGTCACGGGCAGAGTGCTTTCAGACGTGCTCTGCGTGGAAGAGGGCTCTTCGGGAGTCTTTCTGCTCCCGCACGCGCCGAGGGTGATCAGCGCAAGGATCAGCAGTACGGCAACAGCCGCTTTCATATGATGCATGGTATACGTTCTCCTTTATCGGTTTATGCTTCGGCGGGGGCTTCGGCGGGGGTTTCGGCGGCGGGCTGTTCGCCGGTGATGGCCTCTTTCAGCGCGCCGGGCACCGCGGCGCCGAGGCCCTTGAAGCTCCCCATGATCTCGTTCTTCATTTCGGCGTCGGTGCTGTTCCACGCGTCTACCGCGCCCTTGATGCTGGAGCGCAGGTTCTTTGTGAAGCCGGTCAGATACAGCTGCCCCGCGCCCTTCACGATGGCGTCGGCCACCTTTTCGATGCTGCCGTAATGCTCCACAGGGATCAGGTCCATCACCTTTTTCATCAGCAGGTCGTTGAAGCGGCCCACAAGGTTGAGACCGGGCATGTAAACGGGATGGTCTTCCTCCACCATCCAGCTGGTCAGGTCGTGCTGGAAGGGACCGGACGGGAACGAGCTCTTTACCACCTCGTAATCGTCGTCGTGCGCGAGCATCACGCCGATGAACGCGCCGTGTGGGATGATGTGGTAATAGCGGTCCAGCAGCTCTTTGTAGGCGGGGGTGTGGTACAGGTGGTAGTTATAAAAGCCGGGGCCCTCGAGGTTGTAAAGGCCTTTGATGCGCGCGCGGGTCGCGTCCTTGCTCTGCAGGGCCGCCCACAGCGCAAGGTTGCCGCCCTTGGAATGCCCGCACAGCACGATATCGCCGGTGCTGTTCGCCGCCGCCTTCTCAAGATAATCGAGCGCCAGCTGGTGCGAGGGCATGCTCTTTTTCACCAGCAGGTCCACGTCTTCCTTCCAGCCGATGATGGAATCGTCGGTGCCGCGGAAAACGATCGCGGTGGTACCGTCGTCCAGCGCCAGCGTCATGGCGCAGAACTGAATGGCGGGCTGGGTGGCGAACACCTCCGAAAAATCGGTGACCTTCGCGCTGCCGAAGCGGGCGCTTCTGGCAAGCTCCACGGCGCGGATGCTGATCTGGCGCGAGAGGATCACGCCCACCGCCTTATGGCGGGAACCCCGCAGCTCAAAGCTCTTCATATAGAGCTCGCGCAGGGTAACGTCGTCCTTGTTCAGGTTTTTGTATACCTTTTCCACAGGCAGGTAAAAGGATTGGCACAACGCGAAGCTGTCCACCGCGTTGAAGGGAAGCTCGGTAAACGAAACGCCGCCGTAGTTCCGCAGATAATCTGAACTGTTAGCCATAAAAACCTCTCCTTAATAATATTTATAAATAATCTAAATTTTATCATATCACATAATATTCGGTTTTTCAATATTTATTTGTGATTTGTCGGATTTTAAGGACAGAAAAACTTCTTGCTTTCCTCTGCCTACCTGTGCTATACTGGAAAAAAAAGAGAAAGGTCGCTTCGAATCATGGAAAAAACGTATAAAGGCTGGCAGGAATGGGCCGAACCCAGCAAACAGACCGAGTATACCGAACCCACGCCGCTTCTGGGGCCGGACGGCACGCTGCTTGCAAAGGGCTGGGCGCGTCATAACGTATTCGATTATGACCGCAACAGCGTGAAAAAGGTGATGCGCCGCAAGGAGTGGGATTTCTATCAGCTCTCCAACGGCAAATACATGGTGCAGATCAGCTTCGCCAATATTTCTCTCGGCGGCTACGCTTCCGCGGTGCTGGTGGATCTCGTCAACGGCAAGACCATCGCCACGCAGATGGGCGCGTTCCTCGGCGGCAAAGACAAATACATCCTGCCTCCGAAGGGCGATCAGCCGCATCACTATAAAATGGAGGTGGGCGGCGCCGTATTCGAGGTGAACACCGGCGAAACAGAGCGCACGATCCGCTTTACAAGAGGCGACGTGGAGGCCGAGTTTACGATGGACATCATGCCCGGCCTCGAGAACATCACTACCGTGCTGCCCTTCAAGGGCTTCCCGGACCGCTATTTCATGACCACCAAGCAGAACAGCATGCCCTGCGAAGGCACGTTCAAGACCAGGAACGCGGAGTATAAATTCAGCAAGGAAGATACCTTCTGCGTGCTTGACTGGGGCCGTGTGGACACGCCCTACTCGCTGGTGTGGTACTGGGGCAACGGCTCCGCCTACATCACCGATGAGAACGGCGAAAAGCACATCTTCGGGTTTGAGATCACCTGGGGCATCGGCGACGAGAGCAACGCCACCGAGACCTGCATCTTCTACGACGGCAAGGCGCATAAGTTCGGCGCCGTGGACGTGGAGACCTTCCCGAAGCCCGACAAGTATATGGACGACTGGCACTTCATCTCGGAAGACGGCCGCTTCGACCTCACGATGAAGCCGTTTTACGACCACCATTCCGATCTCAACGTGCTTGCCATGCGCATGCACTCCCATCAGGTGCACGGCCTGTGGAGCGGCAGGGTGACGCTGGACGACGGCAAGGTGCTTGAGATCAAAGATATCTACGCCTTCTGCGAATACGTGGAAAACCGCTGGTAAAATCATCAGAAACCGCAAAAGAAGGAACCGCGCGCCGGTTCCTTCTTTGATGTTCTTCAAATTACAGTTTAGCGAGATGTTTTGATTAACAATTAACAATGAACAATTAACAATTTCGGAAGGGCTGCGCCCTTGATTATATAAGAACCTGCCTTCGGCAGAACCTTGTTATTCGCCTCGCTCATAATAATGCCGGCCGCAGGGTGCGGATCGCCGGTGGCGATCTCTGTGGCGCAAGCCACAGAAGCACCGACCGAGCCGGGAGGCGAGAACCCGAAACATTTTGCCATAGGCAAAATATATCACATTTGCGACAGCAAATATTTCACCCGCGCAGCGGATTTCACATTTTTGCATAGCAAAAATATTTCACTTTGGAATTTAGCGCTGTGCGCTAAATTCCAATTTTTACGCGTCGTCAAACGGTTCCTCTAAAAAACGGAAGCCCTCTTTTTCTTCGCACAGATCCGCCATCAGCCGCCGGAAGGCGTTGGCGCTGTGGCCGAGGTGTTCTCTTAACAGCTCCGCATTCACCGCGATCACGGTGACCGGCTCAAAGATATCGGTGAGGCAGTCGTGCAGCGCGTCCATGTTGCGGCCGAAATAATCCGGCAGCTCCAACGATGCGGCGAAGGTCTCGTGCAGCTCGCGCGGGGAATCGATGCGCGCGCCGTCCAGAAAAACGTATTTTGTCATCGCGTCATTCCTCCCCGTACAGCAGCTCAAAGGTCTCGTAATGGTCCGCGGTGTAATAGATCAGCCCGTCGTTCGAGAACACGATCCGTTTCGCGCCCCGGCTCTTCGCGCCGAGGGTGTCGATATCGCATTCGGTGTATTTCCGCCCGGGCTTCGAGGGCAAAACGCCCTCATAGTTGCCGAAATAGCTGCCGCCGATGCATTTGCCGGGGGCGTACTTTTCGAGGCTGCCGCCGGTCCAGCCAAGCCGCTCGGCCTCCTTTTTCGTGATGAAGTTCGGGGGCAGCTTGCCGTAGGTGTGGATATACAGCGCCACGTCCTCTTTGCTTGTGTACGTGCCGTCCTCGGCGATCGGCGCGGCGGTTTCGGACGTATCCGTTTGAGACGCGGCGGTTTCTTCCGGGGGCGAATCGGCGCGCGTATCTGCCGGCGTTTCATCCGTGGGGTCGGTTGAAACGATCACCAGCGCATAATCGCTTTCGGTTTCGTCCGTCGCTGGCTGTTCCGGTCCCGCCATGGGCGCGCACGCCGCAAACAGCAGCGCAAACGTCAGAAGCACCGCCAGCAGCGCGAATATTTTTTTCCGCATCTTCAAGCCCTCTTTCTTCCTGCTTCCTGCTCCCTCAATATTGACCACCTGGCACCGTCCGCTGAACTCACTTTTTCAGCGTCCCGAACAGCCCGCGGATCAGCTGGCGGCCGACCTCTCTGCCCACGGAGTTCATCGCGGAGCTGGCGGCCTTGCCCAGCGCGGAATTCTTGCGGGCCTTTGCCTTCTGCGCCTTTTCGCGCTCTTTGGCCCTCTTCTCGGCCTCCTTGCGCTTGGCTTCGGCTTCCTTCGCCTTTTCTTCGGCGGCCTTTGCCTTGGCCTCGGCAATGCGTTTCTTCTCTTCCTCTTTTGCGAGGCGCTCTTCTTCTTTGGCTTTTTCCGCCTCGGCCTTCGCCTTCGCCTCTTCTTCGGCGGCGGCGGAAAGGATCTCGTAGGCGGATTCCCGGTCTTCGGTTTCGGTATATTTATCGCGCAGCGGCGAATTTGCGATCACGGTGCCGATCACGGCGGGCTCCACCGCGTTCATCGAGCTGCGCGGCGGCAGGATGTTCGCGCGCTGTACCACGCCCGGGATGCCCTTGGGGTCCAGTACGCTCACCAGCGCTTCGCCGGTGGCAAGCTCCTGCAAAACGGTTTCGGTATCGAAATCGTCGTTCACGCGGAAGCTCTTCGCGGCGGCGCGGATGGCCTTCTGCTCGTTGGGCGTATAGGCGCGCAGGGCGTGCTGCACGCGGTTGCCGATCTGCGCAAGAACGGTTTCGGGAATGTCCATCGGGTTCTGGGTGATGAACCACACCGAAACGCCCTTACTGCGGATCAGCCTTACCACCTGCTCCACCTTTTCGAGCAGGGCCTTGGGGGCGTCCTTGAACAGAAGGTGCGCCTCGTCGAAGAAGAACGCGATCTTCGGTTTGTCGAGGTCGCCGGCCTCGGGCAGCAGTTCGTAGAGCTCGGTGAGCATCCACAGAAGGAAGGTGCTGTAAAGCAGCGGGTGCTGGAACAGCTCGGCGCACTCCAAAATGTTCATCACGCCTCTGCCGTTTTCGTCCCAGTCGAACCAGTCGGCAATGTCGAGCTGCGGCTCGCCGAAAAAGATATCGCCGCCCTCGTCCTCAAGGGTGAGCAGAGCGCGCTGGATCGCGCCCACGCTCTGGGCGGATACGTTGCCGTACCGGATCTTATATTCGTTGCCGTGGTCCGCCACGTGCTGCAGCATACTGCGCAGGTCCTTCAGGTCCAGAAGCAGCCAGCCCTTGTCGTCCGCGATACGGAACACGATGCGCAGAACGCCGCTCTGGGTGTCGTTGAGCCCTAAAAGGCGCGCCAGCAGCTCCGGGCCCATATCCGAAATGGTGGTGCGCACCGGGTGGCCCAGCTTGCCGTACACGTCGAAGAACCGCACGGGGAAGGAGGTGTAGGTAAAGTTTTCGATGTTCATCGTATCGATGGAGCGGCGGATGTGCTTGTTTTCACTGCCCGGCAGGCACATGCCCGAAACGTCGCCCTTGATGTCGGCGATGAAGGTGGGCACGCCCATCTCGCTGAAGGATTCCGCCACCACTTTCAGCGTTACCGTTTTACCGGTGCCGGTGGCGCCCGCGATCAGCCCGTGGCGGTTGGCCATGGCGGGCTCAAGATAGACGCGCTCGCTGCCTGTGGCAAGCCATATTTTTCCGTTATCTTCCGTATACATAAACATTCCTCCTGGTTTGGTCTGATTTTATTATATCGGCATTGCGCCGCGTTTGTCAATACGTATTCGTTCAGCGGCGCAAAGCGTTCAAATTTCAGTTTGTCGCGCGGTTTGAACCACCTCACCGTAGGGGGCGGCGTCTCGACGCCCCGCCAAGTATATTGTTTGAAACCGTTATTTACAAAGCGAATTACCAACATATTCGTATGTAATTAACATATG
>JAFRSZ010000273.1 GCA_017439205.1 Clostridia bacterium | reverse complement strand
CGCGATATATCCCTTCGGGATGCGAGATGCCTTCGGCGCGATATGTCCCTTCGGGACGAGAAAAAGGAATTCATATCATATCGCACGTGAGCGTACGCGAGCGTATATCGCATTTGCGAAGCAAATATATCGCATCGCCGTTAGGCGATATATCGCAGCAAACCCGTCTCCTCGCCAAACTGTAATTTGAACCCATCCAACAAAAAAACACAGCCCCGCGGGCTGTGTTTTTTGAATTGCTGCAAATGATCGGTTACCACGATTTCGGGCTTTCGAGGCCAACCGCGGCGCGCAGGATGTGGCGTGCGTCTGTCGCGGTGATGGCGGCGTCCAGATCGACGTTCGCTGCGTAATACGCCTGGCTGAACGGCGTGACCGGTTCCGCCCATACGGCGGCGCGCAGCGCCAGACGCGCGTCGGCTGCGGTGATCTTTCCGTCGGCGTCCACGTCGCCCCTCACCACGCCCATGCCGTCCAAAAAGCGGACGATCGCGGCGCCGCTCTGGGTGGCGGGGAATTCATCCTTCTCCCAGCCCAGAAGCGCGGTCAGGCGGCGGGGGATCGTGTAGTTATCCACGGCCTGCCCGCCCTTGAAGATATCGTTGTTGCAGTAAACGAACACGGGCACGTTTTTAGCGGTGTGCTCGTCGTAATGGAAGCGGATCTTTCCGTCCAGATCGGCGAACAGGTTGCCGGTCTCGTGGTCGGCGGTCACAAGCACAACGGTGTTGCCGTCCTTGCGGGCAAAATCAACCGCCGCGCGGATTGCGTTGTCGAAGCCCACCACGGCGTCCACGGTGGATTCTCTCTTGGAATCATAGTCCCACTTGTTGTTCTCAGAGGCGTGGGAGTTCTTGTCGATGTGCGCGCCCTCCACCATAAGGAAGAAACCGTTGTCGCCGGTGTTCAGCAGGTCGATGGCCTTGGTGGTCATTTCGGCAAGGGAGGGAGCTTTGCTGCTCGAAGGTACGGTCGGACGCCAGAACTGGCCCGAGAACTGCGCGTAGCTGCGGGAGCCGGGCTCCAGCGCCGTCATTTCGTCGCGGTTCGTAACGTAGGTCCAGCCGTGGGCTTCGGCGGCCTCTCTGGTCACGGAATCCTCTTTCGCGCCCCAGATCAGGTCGAATTCGCTCTCGAGCTGCTGTTGGCCGATGATCTCATACTGTTTGCGGTACAGCACGTGTACGGTAAAGTCGGCGGGGGTCGCGCCGGTGGTCTTGTCGGTGGTGATCACGCCGGTCTTCATGCCCTTGCGGGCGCTGGCCTCGGTGATCGAGATCGGCAGCTTGAGCTGGCCGAAGGGATCGTACTTCAGCACGCCAACGGTCCAGTTGATCACGCGGTTGCCGATGGCAAGGGCGGTGCCGCCGGCGGCGCTGTCGGTGGTGATGTGCGAAGCGGAGCTCGTTCTCGATTGCCCGCGCAGGTCGTGGTTTGTGTTCATAAACAGCGTGTGGCCGTACTGCTCGGCGAGCTTCAGGTGGTTTTCACCCATGCCGTCGCCGATCATGATGATCACGTTCTTGTATCTCTTTTCCGCCGCGAACGCGGGGATGCAGAGCGCGAACAGAAATACGGCCGTAAGCAACAGACTCAGCAGTTTTTTCATACAGATCTCCTCCGAATTATATAAAGTTAAACTTATTATAACAGGGTTTTTTTTGTATGTAAACCGTTTTTTAAAAACAAAGACGGGAAAATCCCGTCTTTACCGATAATTGTATGCGATTTATTTGTTGAACAGGTTTCTGAACCATTCCGCGATACTGCGGAAGAACGCCGCGATGCGGGCAAAGAATGAGAGGGAAGTGCCGCCGCCGTTATCTGTCGGCGTTTCGGTCGGCGTTTCGGCGGGGGAGGAGGCGTCCACGATCGCGTACACGCTGAAGTGGTTGGTCTGGAAGCAGATGTAACCGTCCTCGATATAGCTGTCCATGCGCTCGATCACGCCGGTCTCGGTGGAGATGTAATAGATGTTCACGTTGGCGGGATCGTACCCTGCGGGCAGCGGCAGTCGCACCAGCACCCAGCCGTCCGGCTGCACGTTCTCCCCGTCCGCTTTGGGCGTGATGTTGTACATGGTGCTTTCCACGTTGCCCACCTCGCGGTTGAGCAGCGTGAAGTAGGTGCCGTCGAACACGTCGTCCACCTCAAAGGTGGTGCCCTCGGGCAGAACGCCCTGCTGCGTGTTCAGCGAAATGCCGGTTTCGGGATCGCTGATGATCTCGTCGGGCACGAGCTTCGGCAGTACGCGGGTCTCCTCGGCATGGCAGGACGTGCATTCGCGGCACTCAAGCCCCTCGCTAAGATACGTTGCGGAGGTCACCTCGGTCCATTCGCCCCAGGTGTGCGCCGTGAGATCGAGCGGAAGGATCGTGCTTTCAACCACCTCGCCGCAGTCGAGGCAAACCGTCATTTCGTAGCCCTGCACGGTGCAGGTGGAGGGCGCGCCGCTTTTGTTCAGGCCCAGCGTGTGGCCGTGGCCGAGGGCGGGCTCGTGCAGTATCCGAACGCCGTCCCGCCCAGGCGCTCCAATCCGTCGTTCAGCGTGAGCGTCTGCAGGCTCCGGCAATGGGAGAATGCGATATTCCCAATGGTTTTCACACTGCCGGGGATCGTGACGGCGGTCAGCGATTCGCAGGACGCGAACGCGGAATCTCCGATATCGGCAACCTGTTCCGGGATCGTGATCTCCTGCAGCGCCAAACAGCAGCTGAACGCGGAATTCCCGATCAACGTCAGACTGTCCGGGAGCGAAACGGAGGCCAGCGCCCGGCATTCGTGGAACGCGTAAGCGCCGATCGACGTAACGCCCTCCTCCACGACGACCGCCTTCACCCTGCTGTCAAAGGAGGATGAGGAACGCCATACAACGTCGTAATAGCCGAAGTCCTGCATCGGGCCTTCGCAGGATATCGTGACCAGACCGTCGCTGTCCACCGTCCAGGAAAGGTTCGTGCCGTCGCCCTCGCCGCCGCAATAACCGGAAGCGACGATCTCCGTCGCGTTCGCCGTCAGCGCCGCAAACGCGGGCAGAAGCGTAAACAGCATGACCGCCAAGAGCAGTACGCAGAGTATTTTGTTCACTGTTTTCTTCATTTCGTTTTTCATCCTTTCTGGAATTGATAGAGGAAAACGCTTTTTTCCACGCTTTCACGATATCAAAAACCGCCTGCGGGTGCAAGCGGTTCGGAGTGAACAGCGGTTTGAAGGGAGTGAATAGGGGTAAAAGGGACCAAGGCTTAGGGCCCGGGGCCCGGGTAAACACCTTTTTGTAGGGGTTGCGGTTCAAATTTCAGTTTGGCGAGCGGTTTGAACCACCTCACCGTAGGGGGCGGCGTCTCGACGCCCCGCCGCGTAAATTGTTTGAAACAGTCATCTAAAAAGGAATTACCTACATAATCGTTTGTAATTTACAGGTGTTGATTTCTATGCTTTTGCGGGGCGTCGAGACGCCGCCCCCTACGGGAGGGTATCCCGAACCGCTCGCTAAATTCCAATCAATACCGTTCCCCGCCGACCACAAGACCGGTATACACCACGTCGCCCTGATAAACGGTGCCCACGGCGTAAACGGAGACCCACGTTCCGTTCACGTTAAAGCGGTTCTTATCGTGCTGCAGCCAGCTGCGGTAATAAATGTGGTGTCCGATGTCGGACGCGTCGGCGCCGAAGAGCGTTTTGAGCACCTTTTTATCGATCCGGTAATACGTATCGCCACCCCACACCGCGAAATACGGCTCTTCGGGGCTCACTTCCGTACTCCGGCCGAAAACGGCTACGCCGTTCTCATTCGCCGTAAGCGGATAAAAGGCGTGCTCGTTATCCCAGTTTTCGGAATAGAGCTCGAACCTGACCGGCTCTTCATACAAATCGTCCGCGTTGTATGAAAACGATTCCAGATTAAACAGAAACTCGGCGCCGTTTGCAAGGATCTCATCGATCCGCTTTTCTCTGGCGCGGTCGGCTTTGCCGCCGTTTGCGATCAGAAAGCAGCCGAAGCCGAACTGCAGCGCCGCGAGAACGATCGCCAGCCATTTACGCATCTTGAGTCGCCTCGCTTTCTTCTGCGGATTCCCGCTGCGCGGCCTGCGCCGCCCTGCGCGCCTCAAATTTTTTGATCATGATCTTATTGATGATGAGGAACGCCGCGCCCATCAGCACAAACACCGCGCCGATCCAGAAGAGATCCGCCGTTTTGAGATCGGCCAGCAGGATGAACACGTTGGCGGCAAGCTGCACCATGCCGAAATTGCAGATCAGCAGTTTTCCGCGCTTGACGCCCGCCATCACGGTGAGCACACCCGCCGTAAGGCTGAACGCCAGCGTTACCACGGGGACCAATACCCCGAGCAGCAGTTGGGATAAGAAAAACAGCGCCCAAACGGCGATCAGCGCGCGCTTGATTTTATTGCCTTTGTTTCCGGTTTTTCCGGAAATCAACGCGGGCGCAAGAAAGAGGAGCATCAGGCACAGCAGCGCCGCGTAGCCGACGGGGCCGTAATCGAGAATATGGTCAAAGCTGTTATCAACAAAGGCAACCGCAGTGAACGCCGGCATCGAAGCCGACAGCACCGCGCCCACGGGCAGCGTAAAGCGCAACTCGAAGCGTTTTTCCGTTCCCGCAATGAACAGCGCGAGGAAGAAGCAGAACAGAACGGAAACAAAGATCATCGGGCTCATATCTTCATAGTCCGTACCGTGGATCGCATACATCGCGCCGCCGGCCGCCGTCGCGCCCGCGCCGAGCAGCCAGATCCATACGCAGAACTGCTTCACCGGCTTTATCTGATCGTTCTTAAACAGGAACACGACGCAAATGAGAAACGCCGCCGCCCCAAAGAAAAAGGTGGAAAGCTCCGCCTCATCCAGGATCTGACGCCATACCAGCGTCATCGAAAGCGCGATCTCGGCGGTATAGGCGAAAACGCTGTCCAGCAGAAACGGTACCGGCAGCAGCAGGAACGTATCCGCGATCAGAAGCTTCTCGAAGCCGAAATCCACCGTGAACATCGAATTGACCAGCGCGTTGCTGGCGATCACCCCGGCAAACCAGAGCACCGCCGCGCCCTCGCGAAGAGGAACGGTTTTCTTTTTTTTCAGCGTTGCGAACAACCCCGCGCCCACGCCGACGATCAAAGGCAGCAGCGCCAGCGATTTTTTCATCACGTCCGGCAGCTCGCGCCAGAAGAACACGAACAGAAAAACCACGCCCACCGCGACCAGAAGGCATCCCATAATGATCAGCACCAGCGAAAGGGTTCTGCGCTTTTCTGCGGGATCGGCCTCGAATCCGACGTGTTTCTTTTTACCGTAGATCAGGTCTTCGATATCGGTGTTCAGCGCCGTTGAAAGCGCCGCGAGCATGTTGATATCGGGCTGCGTGCGGTCGTTCTCCCAGCTGGAGATCGTTTGCCGCGTTACGTTGAGCTGCTCTGCCAGCTGCTCCTGCGTGAGCTTTTGCGCCGTGCGCAGACGTTTTATGTTTTTGGAAATGGATGCCAAAGCGGCGTCACCTGCCTTTCTTTCGGCTTCAGTATATCACGGAAACCTTAAAAAAACACGCTATGATTTGTTGCATTTGATAAAAATCGTCTGTTTCGGCCCGGTATCGTTCACAAGCGCGGTCGGATCGCGGAACCGGAACACAAACAGAAACGTATCGTAAAGGTCTCCCACGCACCCGCCGATATGGCTCGCAAGCAGAAACAATGCGTACATCTTATCCCACGCGTCCTGCAGCAGCAGCACGGCGACGCCGAATACCAGCGTGAATACGGTAAACGGCGCCAGCAGGGAGATCAGCGCCGCGCGGCGGTAAACGAAAATCTGCGGCACGCCGCAGAACGCCACCGTGAACGATACGCCGAAGGTGAGCTTCTGCTTCGTCAGTATTTTATACGCCGCGCCGTGCGTCAGCTCGTGCAGCACGGTATATACCAGCAAGGCCGCGGCCACGGCGAACCATTTCAACGGGTTGAAATTCTCAATAAACCCCCGGGGCCGGATCACCGTCGCCACCGCGCCGATGATCGACGAAGTAATCAGCACCGCCGCAAGATTCATCAGCACCGTCGTTTTTTTGTTTTTCGCGTCCACGGTGTATGCCGGGGCGTAGCCCTCAGGCAGCGCCAATTCATAATTCCGATTCACTTTCACCGCATCCTTTCATATGATATTCTACCACACGCCGCGTGTTTGCGCAATAGATAAAAAGCAGGCCTTGCGTAAAGACCTGCGGTATGAATTGCAGTTTAGCGCTGCGTTCCGGATTTCTCCGTAGGGGGCGGCGTCCCGACGCCCCGCACATTTATCTTGCATAAAATTATGTTATTTTTGAAGAAATGCTTATAAGCAATATCAAT
>JAFRSZ010000272.1 GCA_017439205.1 Clostridia bacterium | reverse complement strand
ATTTTGTAATAATTAAAATCAATATCATATTTTTTGGCGAAAAAAACAGCTTAATATATGCATTTTGCGTGAACTTTCGGCGGCATCCTATTGCAATTTTATATTTTTTGGGTTAAAATATAAAAAAACAACCGAAAGGGGATATTTTTCTATGGGCCTTATTCAAGCCGGCGTCGGCGCGATCGGCGGCGTTCTTGCAGATCAGTGGAAAGAATTTTTCTATTGCGAGGCGCTTGATAAAAACGTTCTGGTAACCAAAGGCCAGAAGCGTATCACAGGCCGTTCCACCAACACCAAAGGGAACGACAACATCATTTCCAACGGCTCAGGCATCGCCGTAGCGGACGGCCAGTGCATGATCATCGTTGAACAGGGCAAAGTTGTAGAAGTATGCGCCGAGCCCGGTCAGTTTACTTATGATACCTCCACCGAACCCAGCATTTTCGCAGGTTCTCTCGGCAACAGCATCAAAGAGACCTTTAAGGCCATCGGCCGCAGATTTGCATACGGCGGCGACACCGGCAAGGATCAGCGCGTTTATTATTTCAATATCAAAGAGATCATTGATAATAAATTCGGCACGCCTTCTCCGGTGCCGTTCCGCGTTGTTGATTCCCGCATCGGCATGGATCTCGACGTTTCCCTTCGCTGCTCCGGTATCTATTCCTATAAGATCACCGATCCGCTGCTGTTCTATACCAACGTATGCGGCAACGTTTCGGGCGATTACCGCCGTGAAGAGATCGACAGCCAGCTGAAAACGGAGTTCATTTCCGCTTTGCAGCCCGCGTTCGCGAAGATCTCCGAAATGGAGATCCGTCCGAACCAGATCATTGCTCACAACACAGAGCTTGAAGAAGCCATGAACGCGGCTCTTTCCTCCAAATGGAGCGAGCTCAGAGGCATCAGCGTCGTCAGCGTCGCTCTCGGTTCCGTTACGCTGCCCGATGAAGATCAGGAAATGATCAAGCAGATGCAGCGCGGCGCGGCGCTCAGCAATCCCAACATGGCGGCGGGCAACCTCGCGGCTGCGCAGGCGGACGCAATGCGCGGCGCGGCAACCAATTCCGCAGGCGCTGTTACGGGCTTTATGGGAATGGGCATGGCCGGCAATATGGGCGGCAACGTATCCAGTCTGTTTGAAATGGGTCAGGCGCAGCAGGCGGCACAGCAGCAGGCGGCTCCCGCGGCTCCTGCGGCGGACGGCTGGGTCTGCGGCAAGTGCGGCGCGAAAGCGACCGGCAAGTTCTGCCCCGAATGCGGCGCTCCGAAGCCTGCGGATCCCAATTGCTGGGTATGCCCCGCCTGCGGCGCGCAGAATAAGGGCAAGTTCTGCTCTGAATGCGGCGCCAGAAAGCCCGCAGACGCACCTCTTTACAAGTGCGACAAGTGCGGCTGGGAGCCTGAAGATCCCGCTCATCCGCCGAAATTCTGCCCCGAATGCGGCGATCCCTTCGACGATAAAGACACTTTGGGTTAAGCATGTTTGCAAGGCTGTATCTTTACCTGAAAGGTACAGCCTTTTTTCTTTTTTTCCCAAAAAGTAAAAATACACAAAAGGTACGAAAAATAAGCGATTTATTCTACATTTCCGATCATAAAAATCAAGCGAATCTACTTGAAAAATGTTTTTTTTGCTGTAAAATAGAAGATGTTGGCGGCAGAAAACGATTCTTTCCGTCGCTAAATAAAAAAAGGAGAGATTTTGAACTATGCCTGTTTACACCGATGATCTTCAAAACATCCCTTTCGGTAAGCTTGGTATTCTTGCCCTGCCGGGATGTGAAGAGCTTGCATCCAAGATCGATTCATATCTTGTTTCGTGGAGAACGAAAAGAGAGAGCGAACACAAAACCACGATTGCATTCAAAGGGTATCAGAGAGACACTTACTTGTTAAAAGCGTCATTTCCGCGTTTTGGGACCGGTGAGGCAAAATGCCAGCTGAAGGAATCCGTGCGTGGATACGACGTTTTTATTCTTTGTGACTGCTTTAATTACGGCATCACGCATGAAATATACGGATATACGGTTCCGTATTCGCCGGACGAGCACTTTGCGAACCTGAAAAGAGCCATCGCCGCCATGGCAGGCAAGGCCCGCCGCATCACGGTGATCATGCCGATGCTTTACGAAGGCCGCCAGCATAAAAGAAGCGCCCGCGAATCGCTTGACTGCGCTCTGATGCTGCAGGAGCTTTACGAGCTTTACGGCATCGACAACCTGATCACGTTTGACGCGCACGATCCCCGCGTGATGAACGCGATCCCGCTCAAAGGCTTTGAAAACGTATACACGACCTATCAGATGATCAAGGCGATGGTAAATAACCTGCCTTCGCTGAAGATCGACAAGGATCACCTTATGATCATCTCCCCGGATGAAGGCGGCATGAACCGCGGCGTGTATTATTCCTCGATCCTCGGCCTTGATCTCGGCATGTTCTATAAGCGCAGGGATTATTCCCGCGTGGTAAAGGGCAGGAACCCGATCATCGCGCACGAATTCCTCGGCTCCAACGTTGCGGGCAAGGACGTTCTTGTTGTTGACGATATGATCTCTTCGGGCGAATCCATGCTCGAGGTTGCCAGAAAGCTCAAATCCATGGGCGCCGAGAATATTTACGTCGCCTGTGCGTTCGGCCTGTTCTGCAACGGCCTTGAAATGTTCGATGTTGCCTATGAAGAAGGCGCGATCAGCAAGGTGTTTACCACCAATCTGATCTACCGCACGCCGGAATTGCTGAAGAGAGAGTGGTTCTGTGAAGTGGATCTCTCCAAATACATCTCCCTCCTGATCGACGCGCTGAACCACGATATGTCCGTCAGCACACTGCTCAACCATTCTCAGAAGATCAAGCCTTTCCTTGAGTCAAAGGGCTTCAATATCGAGATCAAGAGCGAATGATCGCAAAACAGAAACGCCCGGAAGCATATCCGGGCTTTTTTTGAGGTGAAGAAATGAAATACATTCCGTTTGTAAACGTCAAACAGGGAAGCGCGTCGACAATGCGCTTTTCTCACGGCAATACGCTGCCTCTTACGCAGCTTCCCTTCGGCATGAACGCGTTCGCTCCGCAGACAAAAAGCGAATCCAGTTGGTTTTTTCACCCGGCGGACCGCTGCCTTGAGGGCGTGCGTCTTACCCATCAGCCCAGCCCCTGGATCGCCGATTACGGTTCTCTGATCTTTCTGCCGCAGCGTGATTCGCACAGCGTTAAAGCTTCTGAGCGGTGGTCCGGATATCGGCCCGAAGATGCGATCCTTCAGCCGCATTATATGAAGCTCCGTTTTTTGAAGAGCCGCGCCGATTTTGAGCTCACTCCCACGCAGCGCGGCGCCGCGATCCGCGTCCGCTTCGATGAAGAGCCCCGATTTGATCGCCATGTCGCAGAGTCACCCTTGCTATCCGAACAGCCGCCGAGGCTTTCGCTATCCCTGTTCCCGTTGAACGGCTTTTCGTCGTTTCATTATAATAAGGCTTCGAATACCCTGTACGGTATGGTTACAAACTGCCGCGATCAGAACGCGGTCGGTTTTAAGATGTATGTTGCGGCGCGTTTCGGAGAGAACCAGCTGTGTGATGATTGCTTCGTCTGCGATGATAACGGTTCAGCTTTTGCTGATTCCGTTCAGGGCGAAAACGCCTGTATCCATCTTTTGATGAAAAGCAGCGCTCTCGATCTTAATATCGCAACGTCTTATATCAGCTATGAACAGGCGGAGCTTAATCTCTGCCGTGAGTTGGAAGGAAAGAGCTTTGAGGAGATCAAGGCGCAAGGGGAGCGGATCTGGGAATCGTATTTATCCCGCGTGGAGATCGAACCCGAAAACGACGATCAGATGAAAACCTTTTATTCCTGTATGTACAGAGCGTTTCTCTATCCGCATAAATGCTATGAGCGGGATAAAGATAACAGACCGATCCATTACTGTCCGTCGGACGGCAGCGTGAGGAACGGCGTAAGATATACCGATAACGGCTTCTGGGATACCTACCGAACGGTTTATCCGTTCTTTGCACTGGTGGCGGAAGACGAGTATCGCGAGATGTGCGAAGGCTTTGTGAACGATTATAAAGAATGCGGCTGGCTGCCGCGCTGGCCTTCCATCGGCGAGCGCGGGTGTATGCCGAGCACGCTTCTCGACGCCGTTCTGTGCGACGCGGCGGTGAAGGGCATTCTCACCGGCAAAACGCTGGAGGATGCGTTCGAGGGGATGCTGAAGCACGCAAACGTCAATTCCGTAAACGACGATTACGGACGCAGCGGAGCGGAAAGCTACGTGCGGCTCGGGTACGTGCCGATCGAAGCGCATAAAGAAAGCGTGAATCTTACGCTGGACGCAGCCTACGGCGACTGGTGCATCGCCCGCATCGCCGAAATCCTCGGAAAAAACGACGTGGCTGCGGAATATGACCGCCGCGCGAAAAACTATAAAAATCTGTTTGATCCTTCAACGGGTTTTATGCGCGCCAGATTTGAAGACGGCAGTTTCCGCAAAGCGTTCGATCCCTTCTCTTGGGGGCTCGATTATACGGAGGGCAGCGCCTGGCAGAATTCCTTTGCCGTACCGCACGATATCGAAGGGCTGGCTTCTCTGTATGGCGGAAAGGAGAAGCTGATTGCAAAAATCGACGCGCTTTTCAATGCGCCTCCTGTGTACGACGTCGGCGGCTACGGTATTGAGATCCACGAGATGACCGAAATGGCGGCGGTGGATTTCGGCCAGTGCGCAATCTCCAACCAGCCGAGCTTCCATATCCCGTATATCTATTCTGCGCTGGGCGACGTTGAAAAAACATCTTTTTGGGTCGAAAGGATCTGCAAAGAGCTGTTCAGCCATCGGGACGACGGCTTTCCCGGAGATGAAGACAACGGCAGCATGGCGCTGTGGTACGTGTTTTCAAATATCGGCGTCTATCCGTTTTGTCCGGGTAAAAACGAATTCGTACGCACAAAGAAGCTCGTAAAAAGCGTTAAGATCCTCGGCAGGGAATTCGACGCGGATGCTTTTGAAGGGAATAAGATCCCGTATTCGGCGCTGAAACAGCAGAAAACGTGCGATTAATGTCAAAATTTCTTGCATTGTACCCTTGCAAAACGCAGAAAAGTTGTGTATAATATTACATAATAGGTAGGTGAGCCGATGAAAAAAGAAAAAAACGGCTTCGGCTTTCGCTTAAAGAATCTGCGAAAGAATGCCGGCATGACGCAAAACGAACTGGCGGACAGGCTCGCAAAAAGCGGCAGCGCCGTCAGGATGTGGGAGCTCGGGTCCAACGAGCCGGATATCAACACGCTTGTTGAACTCAGTTCGATTTTTGACTGCAGCCTTGATTACCTGATGTGCAGAGACGCTATACTCGGCAAAGAAGGAGCGGTGCGTACCAATATCCCGGTGTTCAGGCTTTCACAGTACGGCGACGGTGAGAATGAGCCGCTGTTTTATAAAAGCATATTGCCTGAGTATCTTGAAACCGGCTTTGCGTATATCATGCTGCAGGACGATAACGGCTCTCTTTCGCCTGCCGCGCCGCAGGGGGCGCTGTTCCTGATCCGTCTGCAGGATTCCTGCCTTGAAGGGCAGTACGTGCTGTTCCGTTACCGCGGGCAGGTGCTTCTGCGCAAGATTTCTTTCTGTGACGGCGGTATGGTGTTTTACGGCGCATTCCCGCAAACCGCCCCCGTTTATGTTGACGCCAACGAAGCCGATATCGATATCATCGGCATCGCTGTGGAATATACCTGCGTATTATAAATGCATGAGAGGATCGTAAGATTATGGATGAAAACAACACCCGCTCTAATACCGGTGCGCCCCGCGCAAACACGGCGTCCCGCACAAATTCTTCCGCCTACCGCAAATCGAAGAAGAGAGAAAAGCAGCGCGCGCAGCTGCTCCTGCTTTGCATTTTCGCGTTCCTGCTTTTTCTTGCGATCGTTTTCGGCGCGCTGTTCGGCAACCGTTCCGCTGTAAAGAACGTTGAAAAAGAGATCGAAAGCGTTTCCGCCTCGCAGGATGCCGCTTCCTCCACTACGGAACCCGAATCCACGACCCAGTCTTCGCTTTATCAGTCCGGCGCTTATATCGTTGATACCGACGGATCTGCGCTGAATATGCGAAAGAACCATTCCATCAACAGCGAGCCTTTAACGAAGATCCCGAACAAAACGTCCGTTACCGTAACCGAGATCTTCCACGATGAAAACGCTTCCGTCGGCAAAGGCGAGATCGAATACTGGGGCAAGTGTTCGTACAGCGGCGAGACCGGCTGGGTCGCTATGAAGTATCTGAAGAAGGATGCTTCCGCCGCGCCCGAAAATACCACCGGCGCCGGCGGCGATGATGTCACCGCAAACGGCGATACCTCCGAAGCGGCCGCCAACACCGAGTATAAGCCCGGCAGATATTCGGTTGAAACGGGAGGCTGGGGGCTTTCGATGCGATATGAACCCAACAAGGAAAGCGAAGCTTACGACGCTGTAGGCGACGGCGAGATCCTGAACATCCTCGAAGTGGTCGAAAGCAAGTCGAGCGATCCGGATTACCGCTATTGGGGCAAGATCGAATACGACGGCGAAACGCTTTACGTTTCCATGGCTTACCTCGAAAAAGTATCCGACTGACGGTATACAAAGATACTATACGAAACCTGCGCCCGGATTTCTGCGGACGCAGGTTTGTTCTTTTGAGAGTATAAAACAAAACCGCAGCGCGGAACGCTGCGGCGGAATAATACGGTTATTTTTCGATCACGGATAAGGCAAAGTCGGCGATGTCCGCATAAACCTCGGCATTCGTTTTTTCATTGTGGATCTCATGCCGCAGGCCCTTGTAGAGTTTCATCGTAACGTTGGTATGGCCGCTGGCCTTCAGCTTGTCGTATACTTCGGTCACGCCTTTGCCGTAAGCGCCTACGGGGTCGTCTTCGCCGGAGATCAGGTACATCGGCAGGTCGGCGGGCACCTCCTTGTACCATTCGGGGGAGGAAACGGATTTCAGCACGCTGAAAAGATCTCTGTAACCGGTAGCGGAAAACAGGAAACCGCACTTGGGATCCGCCACGTATTTCGTAACGTTGTCTTCGTTTACGGAGAGCCATTCAAAGCCGGTGTTGCCGTTGAAGCGTTTGTTGTACGTGCCGAACGCGATATTGTTGATGAGCTTGGATTTATACTTTTTGCCCTTCACCGAGGCGATGATGTTCGCGAGCAGGATGCCTACGGCGGCGCCGGGATTCGCGCCCGAGGTGCCGCAGATCACAGCCGCGTCGGCGCTGTTCTTATATTTTGCGATATACTTGCGCGTAATGAAGGAACCCATGGAATGGCCCCAGATGATCAGCTTCTTGCCGGGCACTTCCTTCTTCGCAAGCTTCGATACCTCGTAAACGTCGTCCACAAGGCAGAGCCAGCCGTCCTTATCGCAGAAGTAGCCGTCGTCCTCGTCGCTCTTTACGGATCTGCCGTGACCAGCGTGATCGTGCATGATCACATAAAAACCTCTGCCGCAAAGATACTTCGCGACGTCAAGATATCTGTCGGTATGCTCGGCCATGCCGTGAACGATCTGGATGATGCCGACGATATCCGCGGGATTTGCAGGGGAAAGGCTCTGCACAAAGATATCGGTATTGCCGGTATGCGAGGGGAAAGAAAAAGTATTGTGCGTGTAATCCATTACCATAGCTCCCTTATTCAAATATTATATTTATACTATCATATCAAACCGAAAAATGGAACCGTTTTTTCCGCATATCTTATATTTTTATGTTTTATACAAACCAAAAAGAAGTAATTTGTTTATTTTTTAAAGAAAATGTATTCTTACGCTTGCATGCGGGCGTGCGCGTGTGTTAATATAATAAAATGAAATGGGGTGAATCTATGCCCGGAATGAAACTCGGCCTTGACTTCGGTTCCACCACCCTCACCGTATACGCACAGGGCAGGGGGATCGTGCTGAGCGAGTTATCCGCCGTAATATGCGATAAGTATTCCATGCGGCCCATCGCAATGGGCAACGCGGCGAAAAGCATGCTTGAAAAGCTGCCCGCATCCATGGTCTGCATTTACCCGATCCGCGGCGGCATCATCAATAATTATCCCATAGCGAAGATCATGCTGAAGCGTTATCTGGATAAGGTCTGCGCCGGGCGGCTTCTGAAACCGACGGTGCTGATGGGCGTTCCCAGCAACGTATCGGAGCTTGAAAAGAAAACGCTGCTCGATCTCGTAACCGAGGCCGGCGCGGGAAGAGCGTGCTTTATCGAAGAAGCGCTTGCGGCAGCCGTCGGTTCCGGCGTGAGTCTCACGGAACCGCGCGGTACGTTCATCTGCGATATCGGCGGTGAAACCACCGACTGCGCCGTGGTGACCATGGGCAACATCGCCGTATCAAAAAGCGTACGCGTCGGCGGCAACCAGCTTTCAAACCGCATCAGCGAATATATCTTTCGCGAACATAATATCGAAGTCGGCGGCGATACCGCCGATAAAATCAAGAAGACCGTGGGCACCGCCGTTTACCGCAACGAAGAGATCGGCGTGATCGCAGGCGGCAAGAACTGCGACACCGGCATGCCGGTCCTGTTTGAGATCACTTCCACGGAGATCTACTGGATCCTGAAGTCATATATGGAGGATATCCTCGGCTGTATACGCAGCGTGCTTGAGATCACGCCGCCGGAGCTGATTTCGGATATCGCCGATACCGGTATCATCCTGAGCGGCGGCAGCGCCAATCTGTTCGGGATCGACCGGTTCATCGAATGGAACACCGGCATCCGTACCGTAAAAGCCGATCGCCCGGGGCAGTGCGCCGCGCTGGGGCTCGGGCGGCTGCTGCAGAACAGAAAGAGCCTTGAAAACAACGGTTACGTATACATTTCGCCGGAGGACGAGGCGGAGGATGAAGAGCTTTGAGTACGCCCGAATATGAAGAGACCGTAAGAGGCGTCGTGGAATCGGTGGTCTTTCAGAACCAGACCAACGGCTTTACGGTGATTGAGATCAACAGCGAGGGAAACATTCTCACCGCGGTGGGGATGATCTCCGAAGTCGCCGCCGGCGAAGAGGTGGAACTGCACGGTAAATGGGATTCGCATGCAACCTTCGGACGGCAGTTTCGTTTTTCGTCCTGTTCCCGCACGCTGCCGGATACCGCGGCGAAGCTGTTCCGTTATCTTGCGTCAGGCGCGATCAAAGGCGTCGGGCCGAAGCTGGCAGCGAAGATCATCCGGGAATTCGGCGACCGCGCTTTCGAGGTGCTTGAAAACGAGCCGGACCGCCTTGCTGTGATCAACGGCATTTCCAAAAAGAAGGCCGTGGATATCTCAAATGAATTCAACCGCCAGTACGCCATGCGCAAGATCATGCTGGAGCTGGAATCCTACGGCATCACCCCAACGGAATCGACCAATATCTATAAATATTTCGGCGTGACCGCGCTTGAGGTGATCCGCAAGAATCCGTATGTTCTGTGCGGTACGGTGCGCGGGTTCAATTTTGAGCGTGTTGAAAAACTGAGAACGGATATGGATCTTACGCCGGACAGCACCTTCCGCAACACGGCGGGGATCTTATATATCGTAACGTACAATCTCTATCAGAACGGCCATACCTGCATCCCTTCCAATAAGATCATCCCGCTTGCGTGCGATTATCTGGAGATCGGCGAAGAGGAAGCGCTTGACGCCGTAGCGCTTCTTGCGGAGCTGAAACGTCTGTACCGGGTAACGCTGCAGGATGAAGAATATCTGTTTCTTCCCGATATCTATGAGGCGGAGCGCCGGATCGCCGAGCGGCTGAAACGCGCCGTGAAGTTCACCCCCTCCTCGAACAAGGATATCAAAAAGGACGTCTGTGAGCTGGAAGAGCAAAACGGCATACAATATGCCGAGAAGCAGAAAGAGGCCATACGCATCGCTTCGCAGAAGGGGCTTCTGATCCTTACCGGCGGGCCGGGCACCGGCAAAACGACCACGGTGCGCGGCATCATTGAAATCCTTGAACGCAGGCATATCGATATCCTTCTGTGCGCTCCCACGGGCATGGCAGCCAAACGCATGGCGGAAGTGACCGGGCGCGAGGCAAAAACGATCCACCGCCTGCTTGAGGTGGAATGGACCGATGAAGACAAGCCTGTGTTCCGGCGCGACGCGCAGAATCCGCTGCAGGCCGGCGCGATCATCATCGACGAAGTTTCCATGGTGGACGTGGAGCTGATGGCGAGCCTGCTTGACGCCGTACCCATCGGTTGCCGCATCATTCTGGTGGGAGATGCGGATCAGCTGCCGAGCGTGGGCCCGGGCAACGTACTCAGCGACGTGATCGGCTCCGGCGTTCTGCCGGTGGTATGCCTGAACGAGATCTTCCGTCAGGCGCAGAAGAGCCTGATCGTATCAAACGCGCATAAGATCATCCACGGCGAGATGCCGGAGCTCGGCAGGACCGATAACGATTTCTTCTTTATGAAACGGGCGAATCAGTTTCTGACCGGCAAAACGGTGACCGAACTGATCTCACAAAGGCTCCCCGAAGCGTACGGGTTCGATCCGATCGCCGATATCCAGGTGCTTTGCCCTGCGAAAAGAGGGGAGTGCGGCACAGGGAACACCAATAAACGTCTGCAGCAGGTGCTCAACCCGCCGGACCGTTCCAAAAGCGAACTGAAAACGCCGTCCGGCAGAGTTTTCCGCGAGGGCGACCGGGTGATGCAGCTGCGCAATAATTACAATATCCACTGGAAGAAGGACCTCGAAGAGGGCGACGGCATCTTTAACGGCGACATCGGCATCATACAGAAAATCAATTTCGTAACGGACGTTATGTATATCCTGTTTGACGACCGCGTGGCGGAATATCCGTCCGACATGCTCTCCGATCTCGAGCTTGCCTATGCCGTTACCGTACATAAGAGCCAGGGCAGCGAATACCCGGTGGTGATCCTGCCGCTGATCGACTGCCCTCCGGTCATGATGTATCGGAACCTGCTGTACACCGCCGTTACAAGGGCAAAAAAGATGCTGATCATCGTGGGCGATGAGCAGCGCGTACGCAGAATGACGGAAAATAACAAGACCAAACGAAGATATTCCGCATTAAAATCATTTTTGACAGAATAAATGCTTTACTTTTTCTTTTAATATTGATATAATAAATTAAATATTGATCATTTTCAGCATTAAAGGTGATATCTATGCGAAAAGAACTTGAAAAAATCTACGATCCGAAACAGGTGGAAGACCGCACCTACCGTTTCTGGCTCGAAAAAAAATACTTTCATGCAAAGCGCGAGGCAGGCAAAAAGACCTATACCATCGTGATCCCGCCGCCCAACATCACCGGGCAGCTGCACATGGGCCATGCGCTGGATAATACGCTGCAGGATATCCTGATCCGTTATAAGCGGATGCAGGGCTTCGATACGCTTTGGGTTCCCGGCACGGACCACGCCTCCATCGCCACGGAAGCCAAGATCGTGGAAGCGATGCGTAAAGAAGGGCTTACCAAAGACGATATCGGCAGAGAAGCGTTTCTTGTGCGCGCGTGGGAATGGAAACGGCAATACGGCGGACGCATCATCGAACAGCTCAAAAAGCTCGGCTCCAGCTGCGACTGGGACCGTGAGCGCTTCACGCTGGACGAGGGCTGCTCCAACGCGGTAAAAGAAGTTTTCGTGCGCCTGTATGAGCAGGGGCTGATCTATCAGGGCAACCGCATGGTCAACTGGTGTCCCCGCTGCAATACCTCGATCTCCGACGCCGAGGTGGAATATGAAGAAAAGGATTCCAATTTCTGGCATCTGCTCTATCCGGTAAAAGAGACCGGCGAAAAGCTCGAGCTTGCCACCACCCGCCCCGAGACCATGCTGGGCGATACCGCCGTGGCCATCAACCCCGAAGACGAGCGTTACAAGCACCTGCACGGCTGCCATGTGATCCTGCCGCTGCTGAACAAAGAGATCCCCATCGTGCTGGACGAGCACGCTGATATGGAAAAGGGCACCGGCGTGGTGAAGATCACCCCCGCCCATGACCCCAACGACTTTGAGGTTGGCGTGCGGCACGATCTGCCCATCGTTCGCACCTTTACCTACGACGGCCGTCTGACCGGCGCCGCCGAAAAAGCGGCGGCGGACGAGCTGATCGCTTCCGGCAGAGCGGCGAAGGGCGAGCCCGAAGTGCTGGACTGCGGCAAATACGCGGGGCTTACCACAAGGCAAGCGCGCAAGGCGATCCTTGAAGATCTCGAGGCGGGCGGCTATATCAAATCGATCGAGCCGATCAAGCATCAGGTGGGCACCTGCTACCGCAGCCACACCGAGATCGAGCCGATGGTTTCCAAGCAGTGGTTCGTGAAAATGGAACCGCTTGCCGGGCCCGCCATCAAAGCGGTGGAAGACGGTACGATCCGTTACGTGCCCGACCGCTTTACGAAGAATTATATCAACTGGATGAAGGGCACGCGCGACTGGTGCATTTCCCGTCAGCTCTGGTGGGGTCACCGCATCCCGGCGTGGTACTGCGATCATTGCGGCAAGACCATTGTTGCAAAGGAAGCTCCCGCGAGCTGCCCGCACTGCGGCTCCGCCGCCCTTACGCAGGATCCCGATACGCTGGATACCTGGTTTTCTTCCGCTCTCTGGCCGTTTTCCACGCTCGGCTGGCCGGAAGAAACCGAAGACCTGAAACACTATTATCCCACGAACACGCTGGTCACGGGGTACGATATCATCGGTTTCTGGGTAAGCCGCATGATCTTCTCCGGCCTTGCCTATACCGGCAAAGCACCCTTCGATACGGTGCTGATCCACGGCCTTGTGCGCGACGCCCTCGGCAGAAAAATGTCGAAATCTCTCGGCAACGGTATCGATCCGCTCGATATCATCGACCGTTACGGCGCGGACGCGCTCCGCTTTACGCTTGCCACCGGCAATTCCCCGGGCAACGATATGCGTTTCTCGGATGAAAAGGTGGAGGCCTCGCGCAATTTCGCCAATAAGCTCTGGAACGCCGCCCGCTTCATCCTGATGAACCTCGGCGAGGAAGAGATCGGTACTGACCTGCCGCAGGATCTTGCGCTGGAGGATAAGTGGATCCTTACCAAGTACAACACGCTTGTGAAGGAAGTGACCGACAACCTCGATAAATATGAACTCGGCGTTGCCGTTTCAAAGCTTTACGATTTCATTTGGGACGTGCTCTGCGACTGGTATATCGAGATCTGCAAGATCCGCCTGAATAGCCCTGATGAAACGCAGAAACACAACGCGAGAGCCGTGCTTTCGTTCGTGATGTCCAATACGCTGAAGCTCCTTCATCCGTTTATGCCGTTCATTACCGAAGAGATCTGGCAGTCGCTTCCGCATATCGGCGATTCCATCATGGTTTCCGATTGGCCGGTGTGGACTGAGGAACTGAGCTTCCCGCAGGAGTGCGCCGATATGGAGCAGATCATGGCCGCCGTGAAGGCCGTGCGGAACCGCCGCGCGGAAATGAACGTGCCGCCCTCAAAGAAGGCGCAGCTCAATATCGAAACCGAGAATACCGCGCTGTTCTCCGCAGCCCAACCCTATTTTATGCGTCTTGCGTCCGCTTCCGGCGTATGCGCGCAGGCGGTCCCCGCGTTTGATACCGATACCTCGGTGTGCGTTGTTACCGAGGGCGCAAAGATCTTTATCCCGATGGCGCAGCTGATTGATTTCGCCGCGGAAAAACAGCGTCTGAACAAAGAACTTGAAGACGTTCGCAAAAAGCTTGCGCAGATCCGCGCGAAGCTCTCTAACGAGGGCTTCCTTGCCAAAGCGCCTGAAAAGGTGATCGCCGAGCAGAAAGAAAACGAGGCAAAGCTCACCGATAAAGAACAGATGCTTCTGCAGAGCATCGAAAAGATCGTTTTATCTGAATGATATGATGGATTATAACAGCGCAGTCGCGTTCTACCATTCGCTGGAACGCTTCGGCATCCGGCCCGGGCTTGAGCGGATCGGCGCTCTGTGCGAATATCTGGGGCATCCCGAGAAACAGATGCGTTATGTGCACGTTGCGGGAACCAACGGCAAGGGCACGGTGTGCACCGAGATTTCAAATATCCTTCGCGTCGCGGGGTTCAAAACCGGCTTGTATACCTCGCCGTACGTGCTCGATTTCAGAGAGCGCATACAGGTGGATAACCGGATGATCCCGCCCGATGCGCTCGTTTCGGTCACCGAAAAGGTCAAAGAGGCCGTTCTTGCTCTGAACGCGCAGGGCGTTTCGCCCACCGAATTCGAGGCGATCACCGCCGCGGCCTTCCTGTATTTCGCGCAGGCGGGCTGCAGGGTGGCTGTGCTGGAAACCGGGCTCGGCGGCAGGTACGACGCAACGAACATCATTGAAGATCCGATCGTCAGCGTGATCACTTCCGTTTCGATGGATCATATGAATGTTCTGGGCAATACGCTCGGTGAGATCGCGTACGAAAAATGCGGTATTATCAAACCGCGCTGCCACTCAGTTACAACCGCATCGCAGGCGCCCGAGGCTGCCCGGGTGATCCGCGCCGTCGCCGCAGAAAAAGGCTCGTTCCTGTTTGAAGCGGCTTCGGAAGACCTGTTTCAGGTAGGGGAGACTTCGCTTGACGGCGCCGACGTTACATACAGAGATACGCCTATCCATATTCCGTTTGCCGGGGAGCATCAGCTGCAGAACGCAGCTCTGTCCGTGAAAGCGTGTGAAGTGATCGGCGTGAACGGCCTCGATATCACAAGAAAGCAGATCAAGGAAGGTATTGAAGCGTCGTTTATCCCCGCCCGCACGGAGATCGTTTGCAGAGATCCGCTGATCCTTCTCGACGGCTCCCATAACGACGGCTCCACCGCTGCGCTGGCTGCGCTGTTGGAGCGGTTCGCTTCAAATAAACGCATCCTCGCCGTGATGGGCATGATGCGAGATAAAGACTGTGAAAAGGCAACGGAGCATCTCTGCCCGTATTTCGCAAAGGTGATCGCTGTTACGCCGTCCAACCCGCGCGCGATGCCTGCGGAGGAATTTGCCGGTATTGTGCGGCGCGGCGGAACCGAGGCGCAGGCGCTGGAAGATCCCATACGCGCGATCGACGAGGCTTTCATTCAGCTGAAAGATTACGATATGCTCGTTGTTTGCGGTTCGCTTTATCTTGCGTCCGACGTGAGAGCGCATTTATTGAAAACAGTGAAAGATTATAAATATATTGGAGGAAATTCGCATGTCCATTTCAGTTGAAACCGCGGTCGTTTCCAGAAAAGGCGCCGCAAGAGATTTTAATACGGATTACGTAAACGTTTCCGGTAAGCTGTGGCCGAAAGACGTCGTCAACGGCGAAAAGGGGGTCCGTGCCGCCGGTACGGGTTCCGACCGCCCTTACTATGTGCTTGCGAGTTCGGATAAGAAGGGGACTGCGGAGAGTGCGGCGAGCCTGTTCCGGTCCTGCGTTGAAAAATTCAGCGAGGACGGTTCCAATGATGCGGTGCTGATCGCGGATTATCTGAAAGCCTTTGCAAAAGTGCTGAACGAAACCGGTTTCTCTTCATCCGACTGCGATTTCTCGATCCTTACCGGTGTGGACGATACGGTTTATATTGCCACCGCAGGCGGCAACAAAGCATATACTTTTTATGACGATACTTTTATCGAGATCGTTCCTCAGCAGATTGGTTTTTCGGATAATAAATCCTCGTTCGGCGTTGCCCAGTGCAGCAACGTTAAGGCGGGAGATATCTTTATTCTGCTTTCCGGTAAAACGGTGTCGTCCCTTCCCGCAGGTCTGCTGGAAGCCGTTTGCAAAAACGCTGCGGGTGATGTGAAAAAGATCGTTTCTCTGATCGCGTCGCAGGCGGCAAAATACGGCTGCAAAGAAGCCGTCAGCGCCATCGTAATTAAGATTACCGAAGCCGAGCCTTCTGCCGCAAAAGCGCCTGCCGAGGTTCCTGCCGCCGCTGCAGCTGCCCATGCCGCTGCTGAAGAGATTACCGAAGAAGACGCGGATAAAACCGAACAGCATGCCGAAGAGCAGCCTGAGGAAGAAGGCGGCGAAGAAGAAACCGCTCCGGTGAGCAAGGGCAAAAAGGCAGGACGTTTGTTCCTGATTCTGCTTCTTGCGTGCGCGGTGATCGCTGGTGTTCTGTTCGGTATCAAATACTGGTCCGAATCCCACGGAGACCCCGGCGATTCCACGGTCGATCCCAGCTCCGTTTCAGCTTCTGTTTCGGTAAGCGAATCGCAGAATGCCGCCGCGCAGACGTCCACGACGCAGAAACCCAGTGAAACTTCAACCACTGAAGTATCCACAACGGCGGAGTCCACCACCGAAGCCCCGACAACAGAAAAAGCGACGTCCGCCCCAACAAGAGCCAATTATCCGGAAGAGGATGAAACCGAAGAAGAGCCCGCAACGGTCCCCACCACCGAACGGGAAGAGGAACCTACCGAAGGCTCAACCGATGCAGAAGAATCCACAGAACCCACCTCTTCGCAGGAGCCCGAGACCGGCGATGTTTCCACTGAAAATCAGGGCGGTGAAGAAGGCAGCGAAGAAGGCGGCGATGAGGATTGACCGCATATAAAAAAACTGCTTGCTTTTTTGCCGAAAGTATTGTATAATCATTATGAAAAAATATAAAGAAAGGGACGGATTTATTCCGTTGAGGTATTTGCAATGAATAAAGAAGGCGTTAATCTGGACGGCGCTGTTTCAAGAGCTGTTCCCGCGCTGCAGGTGCTTGCAGTTGTCCTCTCTTATCTTACGGACATTTTTCAGAGAATAGGCGGCCTGTTTTCCTTTGCGACCGGCATTACGTCCTTAGACTGATCAATGTGACGATTCATCTTAACAGACAAAATCCGGCCGGTATCCCTATGCGTTTATCGGCCAGTTTTATTTGAAACACTATTTTTGCAGGAGGATCATTATGGGTTTGTTCGATAAGCTGTTCGCAGATAAAAACGTTGAATCCGCGCTCAATAAAATGAAGGAAGCGGCGCAGGAATTAAAGGACGCAGCCGATAAGCTGCAGTTTGAAAAACCCTCGCAGCATACGGCGCAGCCGAGGCCCGCAGCGCAGCAATCCGCGCCCACTCCCGCATCCGTATATCCAGACGGCGATTCTTTTTACGACAATATTCCCGCAGAGGAAAATCAGTATAATTTTAACGGTACGTATATCCAGTATTTTGAAAAGATCTTCCGTGAGGATTTCGGCGCGTATACGTTTACTTCCGCGCCCGGATCAAACAGCTTCAGCCCGATATACACCTTCTTCCGTGACGGCGCAAAGGTGCTGATCGTTGAGCTCAAAAGCGAATCCAGCGAAGCGCAGCGCTTCCGCCGTGCCGCCGAAGCCGAAGGCGTGCCGTATCTGCGGTTCTATTATGACCACAGCGGCTGGTGGAACACCCGCAAATATGTGACGGAACGCATCGGCAAGGTTCTCAGATAACGGCAAAACCGAAAACAGAACGCTTTGCGCCTGCGGCGGACCCGGCATACGCCTTATAAAACTTCGCAGGCAGTTCGCGTATGTACGGCCCGGTATATCCCGGAATTACCGGGATTTAATCCTTTCTGTTTTCGTTTTGGTTTGCGCCTCCGCGGGCTTTACTGTCTGCGGGGCGCTGTTTTTTATTGATTATGAGTCTTCTTGATCTTTTGTCCCGCCCCGAAATGTGGGAGGCATTTTACGAATATAAAAGCAATCTGTCCTGCCCGAAAAGCTTTCTGCGGGATCTGCGGTCGTTTATCGACACAGCGGCCTACCTGCCCGTATGTGAAAAGATCGCTGCGGGCGGGCGGTTCCCGCTTCCGAAAAAGAGCGTCGTATGCAAAATGAGCTCGCAGAAGAAGCGCACGGTATATACCTATCCGTTTGCGGAGAACACCGTTCTGAAGCTGCTTACCTGGCTGATGCTGCGCGAATACGACGCTGTGTTTTCAGTCAATCTGTATTCGTTCCGTCCCGGGCGAACCGCAAAAGACGCCGTTCTGCGCCTGAAATACGCGCCCGGTATGCGCGGGATGTACGTGTATAAAGCGGACGTGAGCGATTATTTCAATTCCATCCCCATAGAACCCCTGCTCGTAAAACTGCGCGGAATCCTTCGTGATGACGCCGCGCTCTGCCGTTTTCTTGAAAGCCTGCTTTGCGAGCCTTACGTTATGGATAACGGGAAACCGGTAACGGAACAAAAGGGCATCATGGCGGGAACGCCGTTGTCCGCGTTTTTTGCGAATCTGTATCTCGGCGATCTTGACGCAGTCTTTGCCGAACGCGGCGTTCTGTACGCCAGATACTCGGACGATATCATTGTTTTTGCGGATTCGGCGGAGAAGGCAGAAGCGTATGCATCTGAGATCCGCGCGCAGCTTTTGACGCACGGCCTTTCGGTGAATGAAAAAAAAGAAGATCGGTTCACCCCCGAAACAGGGTGGATCTATCTTGGGTTTGAGTACAAAAACGGGGAAGTGGACGTCGCCCCCGCGTCGATGCAGAAACTCAAAGCGAAAATGCGCAGGAAAACCAGAGCCCTTGCCCGCTGGCGGAAACGCAGCGACCTGCCGAATGAAAAAGCGGCGAAGGCTTTTATTCGCGTTTTCAACCGAAAACTGTTTGAGAGCGCGGGCGATAACGAGCTTACGTGGTCGCTCTGGTATTTCCCCGTAATCACAACCGCGCAGCGGCTCGGCGAGATCGACCGCTACGCGCAGGACTGCATCCGGTATCTGCTGACAGATACGCGCACGAAAGCGCGGTATAACGCGAGGTACGAAGATCTGAAGGCGCTCGGCTACCGGAGCCTTGTGCATGAATACTACGTTTTCCGCGAAGACAGGACCGGTAAAAATAAATAAAAATAATGCTTGACTTTTTATTACCGTCCATATATAATAATGGGGCAGTCGGCAAGGACCATTAGCTCAGTTGGTTAGAGCAACCGGCTCATAACCGGTCGGTCCGGGGTTCGAGTCCCTGATGGTCCACCACATCATTTGAATATAGGGGTATAGCTCAGTTGGTAGAGCAGCGGTCTCCAAAACCGCGTGCCGAGGGTTCAAGTCCTTCTGCCCCTGCCAGAAAAAAGCACGCTCAGGCGTGCTTTTTTAATGAAGTCGCCCCTTGCGGGGCTAATGAAGACGTTTCGCTAATGAAGAAATGAAGACGCTCCTTCGGAGCTGATTACCTGAGGGGCGACTTCGCTT
>JAFRSZ010000025.1 GCA_017439205.1 Clostridia bacterium | reverse complement strand
GCAGCGGTGGCGATCTTGGCGGCCTCGATCTTGGTCACCATGCCGCCGGTGCCCACCTTGCTGCCCGCGCCGCCCGCAAGGGCTTCGATCTCGGGCGTGATCTCGGGTACCAGCGGGATGCGCTTTGCTTCGGGATCCTTATTGGGGTCGGCGGTATAGAGCCCGTCGATATCCGAGAGCAATATCAGCAGGTCCGCGTGCACGCTCTTTGCAACCAGCGCGGCGAGGGTGTCGTTATCGCCGATGTTCAATTCCTGCGTGGCCACGGTATCGTTTTCGTTGATGATCGGTATCGCCTTCATCTCCATCAGCTTGTGCATCGTTGAGATCAGGTTTTCGTATTGCTTCGGTTCGGTAAAATTCGAGGCGGTGAGCAGAAGCTGCGCCACGGTGTGGTTATACTCGCCGAAATACTTATCGTAGGTATACATCAGCTCGCACTGGCCGATGGCCGCGAGCGCCTGCTTCATGCTGAGGTCCTGCGGGCGCTCGGCGACGTTCGCCTTGCCCCGGCCCATGCCCACGGCGCCGGAGGAGACGATCACAATCTCATACCCGGCGTTTTTCAGGTCGCTTACCACCTTGCAGATGCTCTCGATGTGCCGGATGTTCGGGTGGCCCGTGGCGTAAGAGAGCGTGGACGTGCCGATCTTGATCACGATCCTCATATCAGTATCCTCTTTTCCCTTCAAGGGATTCGTCGTTTTCGATCCAGTCCGAGACCGGGATCACGCGGTAGTTATCCTTATCGTCGCGGATCACAACCTCTTTGATGCCGGCGTTGATCACCATGCGCTTGCACATCGAGCAGCAGCAGGAGTTTGAAACGTAGCTGCCGTCCGGCTCCACGCCGGTGAGGTACATCGTGGAATCGATCATCTTGTCGCGGCTGGCGCTGATGATGGCGTTGGCTTCGGCGTGTACGCTGCGGCACAGCTCATACCGCTCGCCGCGGGGGATCTTGAGCTCGGCGCGGATGCAGTAGCCCATGTCGCTGCAGTTTTGCCGCCCGCGGGGCGCGCCCACGTAGCCGGTGGAGATCACCTCGTCGTTTTTCACGATCACCGCGCCGTACGCCCGCCTGAGGCACGTAGAGCGCTTCGATACCATCTCCGCCAGATCCAGATAATAGTTGCGTTTGTCCCGTCTTTCCATGTTGATCTCCTTTCAGTGGACATGCGTCAAATAATTCCGCATTCCGAATTCCGCATTCCGAATTTACTCCGCCGTTTCCCCGATCAGGTCCACGTCGTTCGTTCCCGTGATGCGCACCTGCACGAAATCGCCGATCTCGAGCTCTCTGCGCGATACAAACCGGATCGTACTGTCGATCTCGGGCGCGTCCATCCAGGTGCGGCCGCCGTAAGAGTCGCTCCAGCCGTCGTAGTCCTCCACCACGCACTCCACGGTTTTGCCGATCTGTAGCGTCTGGTTTTCTTCAAAGATGCGGTACTGCTGCTCCATCAGAACTTCGCCGCGGTGCTCGGCGAGCGCGGTATCCACCTGATCGGGCATGTCGTATGCGGGGGTGTTTTCTTCGCGCGAATAGGCGAAGCAGCCGAGCCGGTCGAAGCAGATATCGTCGATAAATTCGCTGAGCTCGTCAAAATCCTCGTCCGTTTCGCCGGGGAAGCCGGTGATGAACGTGGTGCGCAGAACGCAGTCCGGCAGATAGCTTTTGATCTTCCCGATCAGCGCGGTCAGGCTCTGCCGGTCGCCCGTGCGGTTCATGGCTTTGAGGATCCTGCCGCTGGCGTGCTGCAGGGGCAGGTCGATATAGTGCAGCACCTTTTCGCTGTTTTTGATGGTTTCAAGCAGCTCGTCGGTGATGCGGTCCGGGTAGCAGTACAAAGGACGGATCCATTTGAGGCCGCTTATTTTATCGAGCCGCCGCAAAAGCTCCGGCAGCTTCAGCTCGCCGTACAGGTCCAGCCCGTAGCGGGTGGTGTCCTGCGCGATCACGATCAGCTCCTTCACGCCGTCCTTCGCCAGCGCCTCTGCCTCGGTAACGATCTCTTCGATGGGGCGGGAGCGGAACGGCCCGCGGATGAGCGGGATCGCGCAGTAGGCGCAGCGGTTGGAGCAGCCGTCCGAGATCTTCAGGTACGCCCAGTGCTCGGGCGTGGTGAGCACCCGCTCGCCCGAAAGGGGCAGCCCGGTATTGGAGGGGAAGCTCTCTTTTCTGCCTTCCTCCAGCACCTGCCGCACGAATTCCACGATGTCGCCGTTCGCGCCGAGGCCCGCCACAGCGTCCACCTCGGGCATCTCTTTGAGGATCTCTTCTCTGTAACGCTCGGCCATGCAGCCGATCACGATGATATGCCCTACGTTGCCGTCCTCTTTATACTGGCCCATCTCCAAAATGTTGTCGATGGCCTCCTGTTTCGCCGCCTCGATGAAGCCGCAGGTGTTGATGATCACCACGTCCGCCCCGAAGGGGGTGTCGATCATCTCATAGCCCGCGTCCGAGAGCTTTTTGATCATCAGCTCGCTGTCCACCTGATTCTTCGGGCAGCCGAGAGAGATAAAACCGATTTTGACGCTCATGATGAATACCTCGTTTTAGTGGCCAGTGGCCAGAATATAGTGGCCAGTGGTCAGTGGCCAGTGGCCAGAATATAGTGATCAGTGGTCAGTGGCCAGTTGTCAGTGATCAGAATATAGAGATCAGTGTCCACTTGTCACCAGCCACTATTCACCAGCCACCAGCCACTAGCCACTGGTCACTAGCCACTAGCCACTAGCCACTGGTC
>JAFRSZ010000271.1 GCA_017439205.1 Clostridia bacterium | reverse complement strand
TGCTTAACATCATAATGCAAACAAATATCCTGAGAATCCGTTTTGTGTATTGCTTTACAACGATGCAAAGAAACGGGAACCGGGGTTCCGTTTACCGAAATATCCATTGCCGATATCGGATAAAACGACCTGACTCCGATCAGGTATTGATTATATAGAGTTGGATAAATATGATTTCCTGCACATATTATATCCCCGTCTGCAATATTTGAGCATCTGCTTTCTATGGCATAGAATACGCCTTCTTTTTGTTCAACCTTAAAATCCGCAAAATAGGCAGCGTATTGTTTGGAATAAGACATTCTTCCCGTTACCGGAGAACAAAACGATAAATGGTTATCAACAATACCCACATTAAATGCTTCATGAATGGTTTTACAAAAATCTGAAATATAAATGCTGCTTTGAGAAATCACAAAACTCTCAATTCTATTAAAACAGGTTTCCCATACGATTCCGTTATTCTCAAAGTATTCCCATCCGCAATAACGGTTTTCCATCAAATAACGAAGAGCAGAAAGATCATCAAGCGCTTGTTTTTTTGAGATCTTTTCATTATACTTTGTCACAGTCATATACTTATTGAACTTCGGCGGAGAAGTATATGGCTTAAAAATATCGTTAATTATAATCACCCTTTCGTTATTTGATTCCTTTTGCGTGCTCGTCGTAATTTGCACGCGCGACGCGGCATTCCGTCGGCTCGACGATCCATTCATGAATACCGGTATCGGCGGTGGAGAAAAATGTGCCGTCTTTTACGGGTAGCTTCAGAAACGCGTGGTACAGTTGATTGATCGTGCCGCCGTGCGTGACAACGGCGACGGTTTCGTCGTTAGCTGCTTCGGCAAGGATCTTCGCCAGCATTTTCTCCGCACGGTCCCGGAATTCCACAAGGGATTCCTGTCCGTAGACCGACTGATTCGGCGGCAGGTCGGGGATCCGGGGATATTTCTCTGCCGCCTCTTTGTGCGACAGCCCCGCTAACAGCCCGTTGTTGAATTCCATCAGGTCGGCTTCCGGTCGGATCGGTACGCCGGTCGCGTCGGATAGGTGCCGCGCCGTCTGCATCGCGCGTGTCAGCGTGCTCGCGTAAATGCGGTCGACGTGATAGTTCGCCGCAACATATTCCGCCATCGCCTGCGCCTGCCGGTGCCCGCGCTGGGTGAGCGCAAAATCCGCGCGCCCCTCGTGTACGTCAAGCAGATCGGCTTCCGACTCTCCATGACGGATGATTAACAGTCTCATTACAAGAACTCCTTAGCTCGTCAAATACGTTTTATCTCATTGCGGTTGATACCATTTCGGTACGACGGTTTGCATATCATCATACCAACGCAGAATATCCTTCGTCTGGTTGAGCATCGTGCGGATCTCTTTTTCGCCGAACGGGATCGCCCACGGCAGCGAGGAGAGTGTATTGCTGCCGATATACAGCGCGAGCAGCCGCCAGAACTGCACAGGAACGTCTTGATCGAAATACCCATCCACCATGCCGGAGGCAAACCGGGGCGAAGCCTGCGCGCACCAAACGATGCGGTTGAATTCCTCCCACGGGTCGCCGAAGTCGAAGCGGTCGAAATCTATGATCTGCAGCGCGCCGTTTTTATCGATCATCATATTGCCGATGTGGTAATCCCCGTGCTGAAAGCTCTGCGGACGGTTTTTGAGCAGCTTGCGATTGCTTTCAAGATATTGCAGGATCGCCGCGTCGCCGTCGAATTTGATCGGACACGCCGCATACGTTTCGATTTTTCTGTTGATTTTCAAGTTGAAGCGCGTTTCCCAGTCCGGCCAATCCTGCGGCGCGGGAACGGAATGGATCTTTTTCAGGATCTTTCCGGCGTCCAGACCGTAAGCGTACTGTTCCGCCGCCGGAAGCGTTGGGATCACGTCTTCTGCGTCGCGCCCGTCGATCCAGCTTTGCAGAATATAGAAGCCCTCGGCGCATTCTCCGCATTCAATAGGCTGACACATCGGCACGCCAAGCGCCGCAACGGAGAGCTGCATATGAAAGCAGTCCGCTCGGGACGCCGCTTTCTCCTTCGGTGTGATCCGCAAAAGATACCTTGTCCCGTCCGCCGCTGTTACACGGTATTTTTGATCGCACGACCAGCCCTTAATTATGGGTTCTTTAGATATAAAGTCAACCATTGTGCTGTTCTCTTCTCCGCAAAAAACATATAAAAGAAAAACGGCCCCGTGTTATACGAAGCCGAAAACATCTGCAATGAATACTGTTACCGGGCAGACAAAACGGCGTCGTATAGAAGGTTCGTGGTTCTTGTCATTTTGTCAGCCTCGCTTTCCGGATAATATGTTGGTAGTCTATCATAAAACTTCTGATAAATCAATACGGATGCGGACATTTTTTTCATATCAGGATCCCGTCATCTCTTGCATTCCCCTTTTTTCTGCGGTATAATCCAAAATGGGAAGAACAATATAACAAAGGAGCGCACGTTTATGAAATATGCTTTTCTGCGGATGTCCTCGGTATTTGTGGCGATCTGGATGCTTCTGTTATTCTCGCCCGGCGGACCGAATTCCGAACCGTACGGCGTGAAGGATCCCGACGCCTGCCTGATGAACCTGACCGTATTCTCCGACATACACGTTGAGAGCAACAACTACCCGCGCTACAGGGCGATCGCGACGTGCATGAAAAATGCGAAGCAGTTTGAGGGAAAACGCGACGCGATCCTTTCCCTCGGCGACAGCACCATGAACGGGCAGAACATTGAAAACATGATCCTGCACGGCACGTTCTCGCTGCTGCTGAAAAACGAGCGGGTCATTCCCATCGCGGGCAACCATGACTTCGGCAACGGAGAGGGCGATTTCAAAAAGATCCAGCAGCGCTGGTATACTTACACCGAAGCGTTCTTCGGCAAAAAACTGACCGCTCCGTACTATTACGACGAGGTGAACGGCTGCCGCTTCATCATTCTCGCGAACGAGCAGCAGAACATCGACTGCATGCACATGTCCGACGATCAGTACGCATGGCTTGCGCTTCAGCTCGAGGACGCGGCGCACACCGGCATGCCGACCTTTATTCTCGCCCATTATCCCCCGCGTATGGCAAAGCCGATCAACCCCGATTCGGAGTACGACCTCTGCCGGATGCTCGCGGAGTTCAACCGTGAACACGACGTGTTCTATCTTTGCGGCCATCTCCACAGCCTGCCGAGCGCAACGACCTTCCATGCGTGGAGCGGCTTTCCCGAGGCGTACCTTCCCTGCCTGTCCCTTCTGAATGAAGAGGGAGAGATCTTCGACGGCACCGGATTCGGCATGCAGGTCGAATTATACGCCGACAGCGTTGTGTTCCGCGTCCGCAATTACTACACAGGCGAGTGGGCGGAGCTGAACGGCGCGCCCCACGAGGCGACGTTTACGCTGAAGAATCCAATATCGGCACAATAACATTACGCCCTTTTACGCTTTTTTGCCGCAATCACAACGGCGAGGAGCGCGACGGCTGCCGCTCAAATCGGCGGCCGCGATAAAAGGAACAAATCCCCGGGACTCTCATTTTACATGGGTCCCGGGGATTCTTTTGTGTTTAGTGTACTGTTTTTCCGGTTCGCTTTGGGCGAATCTTCTTTCGCCGACAACGGTTCCGGGAACGGACTGTTTATGTTTCGGTTCCGGAAGCCGAGCGCTCCGGCTCGCCGAAAACCGCCGTGATATCCTTGATGACCACCTGATCGCCTGTGAGCAGGTAGGTTTCAAAGCTGCCGCAGTGAGGGCACTGTTTGCCGTGGTCGGTGGTTTTATAGGTCTCGCCGCAGCTTTGGCAATACGTTCTGCCTTCAATGATGATCATTTCGAGATCGGCTTCCTGCAGAAATGCGGTTTTCTTTTTTGCCCAGTTGAACGCGTCGATGAACAGCTCCGGCACGATGGAGCTCACCTCGCCCACCTCCATCGTCACCTTCAGCACCTTTTCGGCCCTGTTTTCGGCGGCGACGGAGTCGACCTGTTCCAGAACGTTCATCACAATGCCGAGCTCATGCATCAGTCTGTACCCTTCTGCGCCTTTTTCCATTCTTTGCGCTTTTCGCGCATGAGTTTCGCGTCTTCGGAACCGGCGTTCAGAACGATCTTGCCGATACGCGAAAGCTCGTATTTCATAAGGCCGGTCACCTTATCCTCCGCCACGCGCATATCGGAGCACTTGGGGTTGTCGCGGATCAGATGGATGGCGTCGAACTGGCACTTGGTGGTGCAAAGGCCGCAGCCGATGCACTTGTTGGGATCCACGTAAGACGCGCCGCAGGAAAGGCAGCGGGCGGTTTCGGTAGCCACCTGCTCCGCCGTAAGGGTGCCGTGCAGGTCCTTAAAGCTGACGCGGTGGTCTTCGCTCCCGTCCATGCCGGCTTCCTGACGGCCCGCGTTATCGTAATCCGGGAAGGTGATATCGTCTTTATCGAGGGGCGTATAGGCGCGTTTGTTCCTGCCGATGGTCATATGCGCTTTGGGCCGCACGAAACGGTGCAGGCTTTCGGCAGCCTCATGACCCGCGGCGATGGCGTCGATCACGAATTTGGGGCCGGTGTAAACGTCGCCGCCCACAAAGATATCCTCTTCGGCGGTCTGGTAGGTGAACTTATCCGCCACCGGATAATTGCCGTGCCAGAATTCCACCTTCGAGCCTTGAAGCAGTTTGCCCCACTCGATGCTCTGACCGATGGCGAACACGATCTTATCCGCTTTCACTTCAACGGTTTCGTTCTCATCGTAAGCGGGGGCGAATTTGCCTGCCGCGTCAAACACGGAAACGCAGCGCTTGAAGACGATCCCCGTCACCTTGCCGGTATCGTCGGTGAGCACCTCTTTGGGGCCCCAGCTGTTGCAGATCTCGATATCCTCTTCCAGCGTTTCGGCGATCTCCTGCTTTGTGGCGGGCATCTCGTCGCGGGATTCCAGCGAGAACATCTTTACGCTCTGAGCGCCCAGACGGTGCGCGTTTCTGGCGCAGTCCACCGCCACGTTGCCGCCGCCCACAACCACAACGTTTCCTTTGAACGGCTCGCGTTTTTCGTAGCTTTTACGCAGATACGAAACGGCGATATCCGTGCCCTCGGCGTTGTCGTTCGGGACGCCCGGGCGTTTGCCGCCCTGACAGCCGATGGCGATATAAAACGCCTTGTAGCCCTCGGCGCGCAGCTCGTCGAGCGTAACGTCCTCGCCGACGTTCACGCCGCAGCGGATCTCAACGCCGAGCTTGCGCAGCACGTCGATCTCGGCTTCGATCACATCTTTTTCAAGTTTATAACTGGGAATGCCGTAAGTGAGCATACCGCCGGGGGTGGGGTTCTTCTCGAACACCGTGGGCGTATATCCCATTTCGGCGAGGTAGTACGCGGCGGAAAGCCCGGCAGGGCCGCCGCCGATGATCGCGATTTTATCGTCCCATTTGCCGTAGATGCTCTGCACCAGTTTTTCGGGAACATAGCGGTCTTCGGACTTCAGCTCCAGATCCGCCACGAATTTCTTAACGGCGTCAATGGAAACGGGCGCGTCCACAAGGCCTCTGGTGCAGGCGTCCTCGCAGCGCTTGTTGCACACGCGGCCGCACACCGAGGGGAACGGGTTCTCGGTTTTGATCATGGCGAGCGCCTCGCGGTATTTGCCGTCCCGCGCAAGCTTCAGGTACGCCTGGATCGGCACGTGGGCGGGGCACGCCGCTTTGCAGGGCGCGCTGCCCTGCTCGTAAGTATTGGAGGCGACCTTGGTATCGCGATAGTTCTCGTCCCACGCGTACTCGCCCCAACGGACCTTATCGGGCAGAACGGCATGGCGGTATTTCACGGGAGAGCCGTCCTTTTTGCACAGCTTCTGGCCGAGCTTCACGGCGCCTGCGGGGCAGATCTCCACACACTTGCCGCACGCCACGCACTTTTCGCGGTCCACAACGGAGGTATAGGCGCTGCGGGAAAGGTACGGCGTGTTGAACAGCATGCTGGTGCGCAGGGCGTTGCAGATGCGCACGTTGCAGTTGCAGATATCGAAGATCTTGTTTTCGCCGTCGATATTGGTGATCTGGTGCACATAGCCGTTCTTTTCGGCAAGCTCGAAGATCTCCATCGCGCGCTCTTTTGTGATGTAGTGGGCGCGGTGGGTCTCCACGGCGTAATCCGCCATATCGCCGAGCTGCACGCACCAGTCGTTCACGTCGTCGGTGCAGCCGTCGCCCAGCACGGCGCGGGAGGCGCGGCAGGAGCAGATGCCGGCGGCGATGTGGCCGTCGTATTTTTCGAGCCAATACGAGATGCGCTCCAGCGTGATGGCCTCCTGCGTGGCGTCGATCGCCTTTTCCACCGGGATCACGTGCATACCGATGCCCATGCCGCCGGGCGCCACCATGTGGGTGATGCCCGCGAGCGGGATAAAGGTCATACGCTCAAAAAAGGAGGTGACCGCGGGGTTCTTTTCGATCCTGTCCACCGAGGAATTGAACAGCTCCGCGCTGCCGGGCACAAAGAACGGCAGACGGTAACGCTTGATCTTCGGCGCGTTCTGGATCGGATGGTCGTCCTTCAGGTTGTGGGTATAGTTGTCGCCGTAATCGTATTCGATGATGCCGATCACGGACATCTGCTCGTAGACCTCTTCAATATGCTTGGGGTCCACGCCCTTGTGCAGCTTTACAAGGTCGTCGAGCGTGTAGTGTTTGCGCAGCTTCATTTTGTTGCACATATCCACCATTTCGGGCGTGAGCATCTCGCGCAGGCCCCAGTATTCGGGGTCGTCCGCGGTCACGCCGCCGATCTTGTGAACGACAACGTCCGTGATCTTCTTGCCGAGCTTGGCGTAGTTCTTTTGCAGTTCTTTTTCGTTCTGGTATTCGCTGATAATGAATTCGTTTTGTTTCGGCATCGCTTTACACCTCAGATAGCTTTTTTATAAACCAGTTTTCGAGCGCCTCCATGTTTTCGCCGGTTTTCGCGGAAACGGGGATCACGGCGGCCGCGCCGTTGCGGGACCGCACGTATTTCACGCACTTTTCCATATCAAAATCGAAATATGGCAGCGCGTCGGCTTTGCTGACGACCACAAGATCGCTGTTCTGAAAAACCAGCGGGTACTTGAGCGGCTTATCGTCGCCCTCGGGAACGGAGAGGATCACGATATTCACCGTTGCGCCGGTGTCGTATTCCGCGGGGCAAACAAGGTTTCCCACGTTTTCAAGAAAAACGAGATCGAGGCCGTCCCCCAGCTCGCGCAGGCCCTGCTCGGTCATACCGGCGTCAAGATGGCACATGCCGCCTGTGTGCAGCTGCACGGATCTGCAGCCCGTTTCCCGCGCCACGGTGACCGCGTCCACGTCGGAATCGATATCCGCTTCCATAACGCCTATGCGGTACTTTTGCGCCAGCCGACGGATCAGCGCCACCAGCAGTGTGGTTTTGCCGCTGCCGGGGGAAGACATCACGTTCACAAGGCACACGCCCTTTTCGCGCAGACGGGCGCGAAGTTCGTCCGCGGCGCGGTCGTTGTCTTCAAATACGCTTTTTGATAACAGAATGGTTTTTACTTGCTGCATGGCGACCTCGGAAAATGCGTTGAATTGCCCGTTTTTTTATCAGAAGAATCTGCCGATGATGTCTTTACTGGCGGCGCAGGTATCTTCCATATCGCCGAAGGAGATGATCTCGCCGGCATAGTAGGTGTTTTTGCAGCCCTGCAGCGCCTCAAGACGGTCGTACCAACCGGCGGCATAATCCGCTGCGGATACGTGCGGGCAGTAGTACACTTCCTGCGCGAAGAGCTTCTCTTTGATCGGGAAGCCGACTCTCTTCATATCCGCGTCCATGGTGGTCATCACGGTATCGAAGTCCACGTCGGGAGAACCGGTATGGTTGGCAAGCGCGTATACGGTGGCGGGGCAATCTCTGTCGAGATACTGCCATCTGTTGTAGTACACCATTGCGTGGCCGAGTCTTTCGGGCACCATGTTGTCTACCATATAGCCGGAGATGTTCGGGCTCT
>JAFRSZ010000270.1 GCA_017439205.1 Clostridia bacterium | reverse complement strand
GACGGAAACGTTCGGCTCACGGGAAGGGTTAAAATTGTCCGGCAAATTGGAATTTAGCGCGCGGTTAAATAAGAAATGGCAAATAAAAAGCAAACGTTCTTGTAAGCGGAAAAGCTTTCGATTTGGTTGTAGGGGCGGGCATGACCGCCCGCAGACCCATAGTTCCGCAAATGTTCTATTAATGCGGGAAAAAGGCCTATTCGCTTACATATGGCGATTCGTAACATATACTTTTACGGGCGGTCATGCCCGCCCCTACGAACAAACCGAAAACACCTTCAAATCCGGCTCGTGAATCGGTACGACGGTATGTTCCGGTGTCGTTTAACTCCCCGATAAACTGCAATTATTTTCTGCGCAAAAAACGAGGTTGACGCTTTTCTTACATCATGATAAAATGAAATAAAAATAAAATTCTTTTTTTGGGGTGGAAAAATGGGGTTCAAAGACTGCATCGCCGTTTTGCTCGCGTTTTTTACCGGCGTATGGGGGCACATTTTCAACTTTTTCAACAACTGGGTGAACGACTATACGTTTTCGGTGGATACCGCCGTGCTGGGCGAAACGCTGCCGAACGTAAAAAGCAACCTGAACCGGTTCGGCGGGCGCTTTCCCGAAGACCCGATCATCAACGAAAAATACAACCCCTACGAATTCATCGATTATATCCAGCTGATGGAATGCACCGGCGGCAACGCCGATCGCGACCTGTTCGACGCGCCGGACGATTTTTCGGTGACCGACGATTACAATTTCGAGCCCCTGCTCGCCTCCTGCCGCGGCATTCTGAAAACCGGCGCGAAGCCGCTGCTCAAATTCGGCAACGTACCGGCGAAGCTCTCGCGCAGAACGCTGGCACAAACCGGCGCGGATCTCGGCGCCTTCAACGTCAATATCTTTCCGCCGGATGACTATAACGAGTATTACGGTTACATCCGCGCCGTCGCGAACGCGCTGGTTGAGGAATTCACGCTTGACGAGGTTCGCACGTGGCGCTTCGGCGTGATGACCGAATACGAAAACATCGACTGGTTCCGCGCGCCGAGCGGCGATCCCGCTCAAACGCTTGAAGCCTACTGCAAGCTGTACGACCACACCGTGCAGGCGCTCATCGACGTCATCGGGCCGGACGTGTTCGTGGGCGCGCACTCAATGACCTGCTCCGAAGGGCTCTGGGACGAAAAAGAGTTTATCAGGCACTGCGCCGTGGGAAAGAACTACGCCACGGGAGAAACCGGCAGCCGCGTGTGCTACCTGTCGTCGTCATATTACGAGACCAGTCCCGAAAAAGCCGGCGGCTCGAAAACGGTGCCGGAGATCATGCGCGAGCTGAAGGATACCGCCGTTTCATACGGGCTTACGGACCTCATCTACGGCGTGGACGAGGGCAGGGTCCTGCTTGGGCTGCGCAGCGGCAAGACCAGCGCGGAGCTGTATTCGCGCACGGCGGGCTATACCTGGCAGGCGGCGTTCGACGCAAGGCTCGTTAAGCAGATGTTCGATACCGGCATGAATTATTTTTCAAGCTGGGAATACTGCTCTCTGCCCGAGAATCACGGCAATCCGCTCATCACCTACTTCGTTGCGAAGCACGTCGCCGACTTTGAAGGCGCGCGGCTCGCCGAAACCGAAATCAAACGAAAGGGCGGTATACCGAAAGCGGAGGTCGAAGCCTCCGCCGCCTACGACGAAGCCAACGGCGTTTTGCGCATCATGGCGTATAACTACAAAAACAAGCTCGATTACCGCGCGGGCGCCGAGCTCACCTTCAAAATCAACGCCCCGCAGCTTGCCGACGGCGAAGCGCAGGTGACCGCGTACATGATCGACGACTGCGTGAACTGGTTCGACGAATGGAACGCCGAACGCGAGGCCCTCGGCTTTACCGACGACAAATTCGCCTGGTCGCCGGACGACGGCTGCCCCATCTGGGCGGACGACGAAGCCCGGCTGAAATATGAATCGCTCACCGAAACCTACGCGCAGTACTGCCGGGAGGAACCTACGGTTACGGCCGTGCAGGTAAAGAACGGCGCGTTCACGCTGAAAACGGAGCTCGCCCCCAACGCGGTCGTATTTTTTGAGGTAAGACAATAATTACAATAATCCGCATAAAAATGACATCCGGCCTCCCGCGCGAGGCCGGTTTGTGTTATGATTATCATGTAGTATTATAATTTGGAGGACGTTATGAACTTCAGCGTGATATATAACCCCATCGCCACCGAGTTTACGCAGAAAGCGCTCGACCATCTGATATTCAAGATGCAGCAGCGCGGGCTCACCCTCAACAGGGTCGCGAAAAGCGAGTATTCCGGCCACGTGATCGAGCTGATCAAAGAGCTGGACCCGGTTTCGGATTATCTGTTCACGCTGGGCGGCGACGGCACCGTAAACGAGGCGGTAAGGGCGTTTCACATGATCGACCAGCATTCGGTATACGGACATATCTCCACCGGCACCACCAACGACATGGCCAACAACTACGGGCTTGACCGGCACGACCCCATCAAATCCATCGACAAGCTGGCCGAACAGGGCGTTGAGACCGAGCGCGATTCCATTATCGTCAACGGCGAGCCGGTGTGCTACGTGAGCTCCTTCGGCTATGTGGCGCCGGTCCCCTACCTTGCGGACGTGAAGCTCAAAAAGAAGCTGGGGCATATGGCGTATTTCGTTTCCGCCCTGCCGATATTGCTGCGCAAGCCGGAATGGATCCGCCTGCGCTACACCGCGAACGGCGTTACCGAAGAGATCAAAACCTGCCTCGCGCTGATCACCACCTCCAAGGGCATGGGCGGCATCACGCTGTACCCGAACGCCGACAACAACGACGGCAAATTCGAGGTGTTCTTTTTGCGCAAGCTCTCCCCCGTGATGGTGGCGCAGATCCTTCCCCACTATCTTACCGACACCATAGATCTGAGCGTATACAAAAAATACTGCACCTGCTTTTCCACGGATCATATGGTCATCGAGTTCCCCGGGCTGCCGCCGAAATACGATCTGGATAACGACGGCAATCAGGCGAGCTTCCACCTCTCGCTGCACGAGCGCCGGCTGGAATTCACGATGGGCAAAAAGATCAAAATCCTGCTGCCCGAAAAATAACGCTTCTCAAAAAAAGCCGGAAGGCTTTTTTTGTTTTTGTTGAAATCCAAATAAACATATGGTAAAATATATAAAAACAGCTTTGCGGGAGAACGGTTATGGAGCAGTTTATCGTCGAACAGATCAAATACGGGCTGAAGCTCGTTCCGGGCAATCTGGCAAAATCGTTTTTTGTCAAAAGTGAAAACGCCGACACGCGCGCCCTGCGCGGCAGGAGCTTTATCTGCGGCGTTTGCCACCCGAACGAAAACTTTGACCAGCTCAAAGAGGCCGGCATCGGCTGGATCCGCATCGATATCCCCTTCCCCTATGAAAAAGACGGCAGCCTCAGGGCGCACTACCTCGGGTTCAAAGAAAAATGTATGCGCTTCGTAAACCAGGGCATTAAAGTGATGGCGGTAACGCCCTACCCGCAGGATTACCTCGAATACGGCGCGGACGTGCGCACCGAAGAGGGCTGCCGGGAGATCCGCAGGATCGCGCGCTTCCTCGCGCAGGATCTGCGCGGCTGCGTGGCTGCGCTGCAGATCACCAACGAAATGGGCATCCCGCGCTTTACGCTGCCCTTCACGATGGATGAGGCCGCGCTTTTCATCGGCATCCAGCTGCAGGAGATCTATCCGATCCGGGGAAATCTTCTCATCGGCTTCAATTGCTGCGGGCCCGCCGCGGATCTCGTGGCGCGCATGCTGCCGTATAAGGCGTATATGGATTACGTGGGCATCGATATCTATATCGGCTGTTTCGACAGCTACGGCGGCTTTTTATGGATGTTTGAGGCGCTGCTGCGCTACCTGTGGGGCTGTTTCCGCAAACCGGTGCTGCTGCAGGAATTCGGCTATATCGGCGACGGACATCCCAAAACGAAGAAGCAGAAAACCGCGCTCCTTGAAGGGTACGGCGCAAAGAGCGAGGCGGACGCCGAGAAGCACATCGAAGCGTTCACGGCCAATCTTCCGGCTTCGGTAAGCGACCACGTAAAGCTGCTCGCGCAGAACGACCCCGCCCGCTATGCCGACGTGCTCTTCCGCAGCGATTTCAAGAACCACCTGTACCGCGAGCTGCCCAAAGTGACGAAGATCCCGGGGTTCGACCACACCCCCGCCGGGCAGGCGAAATTTTACGAGACCCTTCTGCCGCGGCTTTACGCGCTGCCGTTCGTTTGCGGCGCGTTCGTATACTGCTACATGGATTCCGACAAATGCTATATCTGCGGGCAGAGCGACTGCCCCACCGAGACCCGCTGGGGGCTCGTGGACCGCACGGGCAGCCCGAAGCCCGCGTATTACGCCGTAAAAAAAGCCTTTGGCCGCATCCGTTTTCTGGACGCCGCCGCAAAACAGTAAGAGGTGTTTCATATGAAGAAAATCATTTGCGTTTTTTTGGCGGTATGCCTGCTGGTCGGCGTGTGCCCCATGGCTTTTGCCGAAGAAGCTTACAGCGATTACCCCGTGATCATCGTTCCCGGCTACGGCGCGAGCCCCCTGTTTCTTGAAAACGACGACGGCTCTCTGGGCGAGCAGGTGTGGGGCTGGAACATCATGACCGACCTGCTGCTCGATCAGGTGAAGCAGAAGTTCCCCGGCCTTTTCACCGGCGCGGTGATGCTCACGGTGGGCAGCGCGCGGCTGCTCGGACAAACGCTTGGGCAGGCCATGCTGGATATGCTCGGAAAACTTGCCTTCAACGGCGACGGAGAGAGCGTGAACCGGATCACCACGATCCCCAACGACCCGGCGAGATGCCGTCTGGACGTATTTGAGGATTATTTTGACGAGGATCTTTACAGTGAAAAAGAGATCGGCCGCGCCATCGACGATTACGTCCCCCGTTCGCAGATCTTCAATTTCGCGGTGGATTTCCGTTACGGCCCGGTGTATAACGCCGAGAAGCTGAACGAGTTCATCGGGGCGGTAAAGGAATACACCGGCAAAGAGAAGGTGAACCTCTACGCCGTGAGCCACGGCGGGCAGGTGACCGCCGCGTATCTTCTGAAATACGGCGAGAACAAAGACGTTGCAAACGCGGTGCTCACGGTCCCGGCCGTCGGCGGCTCCTACGTTGCGTACGACGTTCTCACCGAGCAGATCTCCGCACAGGAAGAAGACCTGATCGTTTTCATTGAGAACGCGATGTATCTGGAGCAGGATTTCGAGTGGCTGCTCAAATCTCAGCCGCTGGAATTTGTGGACGACGTGCTGCTCGCCGCGATGCCCTATCTGCGGCAGGTGGCGGGGTACTGGGAGAGCCTCTGGGATTTCCTGCCCTACGACTGCTATGCCGAGGCGTTCGATTACGTGGATGCGGACGAATGCGCCGGGCTGATTGCGAAGACGACCGATTTCCATGAAAACGTGATGGTAAACTTCGGCGAGGCCCTGCGGCGCTGCAGAGACCTCGGGATTAACGTGAACATCGTCGCGGGCGACTCTCATCCCACCGTAACCGGCTCGCAGGTAAATTCCGACGCCATCATCGGAACCGCCTCCGCCACCGGCGCGAAGGTCGCCCCCTTCGGGCAGCGCTTTTCCGACGGCTATGTGTGCGCGGGCGATATCTGCGCCGACGAAACGCACAACCATCTCTCCCCCTCCATGGAGATCGACGCCTCTTACTGCTACCTGCCCGAGAACACGTGGTTCGTTGAGGGTATGTACCACGGCATGACGTTGAACGAGGCCTACGCCGAGGCGCTGGTGATGAAGCTGCTGCTCACGGACGACCTGAAGGACGTTTATACCGATCCGGCGTTCCCGCAGTTCCGCGCCTCCGAGAACCGCGCCTGGGCGGTCTACGGCAGATTCAACAACACCGAAAGCGGATATCTGAACGGCGATTCCGTGGCCTATACGGTTACGAACCTCTCGGATGAATACGGGATGAAGATCCTCTCGATCGCCGCGGACGGCCTCGATATCACGTTTGAAGGCGATTATTCCGGAACGCTGGCCCCCGGCGAGAGCGCGGAATTCGCGGTAAAGGGCGATATCCCGAAGATCGGCGCGGCCCGCGCCGCCGTTACGGTGACCTACCGGCTTAAAAATTCATACACGCCCCTGGGTTACCGAACCTTCCGCTATACGGTGGATAACGGCGCGCCCGCCGCATACGACGCCGAAAGCCCCTACGCGCCGCTGGATTTCAACCCGCCCGCAGCGGAGCTGATCCCGGCGAACGTCGCCAACCTTCTGAAAAAGCTCGGCGTATGGGATTTTATCAATATGCTGCTGCGCATTCTGAAACAGTTCGCGAATACGATAAAAAACAGATTCTGATCAAAACGGTCCCCAAAAAACGGGGGCCGTTTCAAATTACAGTTTATCGCTCTGACCGATTAACAATTAACGATTAACAATTAACAATTTCAGAAAACGCTTACGCGTTTTGATTATATAGAAAAGGCTTTACGGAAAAAGGAGAAACCTGCTTATCCGATGAGTATAATCGGGTTAAGGGCAGAGCCCTTCAGAAATTGTTAATTTTTAATTCTTAATTTTTCATTGGTGCGCGCTGTGCGCTAAATTCCAATTTAACTGTGAGATTTTCCTTCCTGAATTGTTTAATCTACGAAAACCGGTTTTCACAGGAGCTTACGTATGGACAAGGGCGCCGAATATTACAGGCTGTTTCTGGACGGCAATAACGAGGGGATCGAAAAGATCATCCTTGAATACCGCGCTGGGCTGCAGATGTTTCTGCTGGCCCTTACCGGCGACATGCTGCTGGCGGAAGAAATGACGCAGGAAACCTTCGTTAAGATCTTCACGGTACACCCCCCGTTTTACGCGAAAGCCTCTTTCCGCACGTGGCTCTACACGGTGGGCAGGAACCTGACGCTGAGCGAGCTCAAACGCCGCGCGCGGATATCGCCTCTGGAAGACCGACCCGAATCCGAAGTATCTTCCGGGGATTGCCCGGAGGCGCAGTATCTGCAAACGGAACGTCAGCGCGCTTTGCACGCCGCGCTCGGGAAACTCCCGCCGGATTACGCCGAAGTGCTGTGGCTCACCTATTTTGAAGAGCTGCCGAGCAAAGAGATCGCCCGCATCATGAAAAAGAGCGTCCACAGTGTGGACGTGACGCGGGCAAGGGCGAAAGAACGGCTGAAAACGCAGCTGAGAAAGGACGGGTTTACGGATGAAATCGAATGAACAGATGATAAAAGAGGTCACCGCGCAGGTGGCTGCCGTGAAACAGCAGAGAAAAAAGAGAAGAACACGCACGATTTGCGTTCTGCTCACGTTCGTTCTGCTCACGGCCGTGCTGCTTCCCGCGGTGTCGGCGTCCCGCAGGTTCGGCATTCTCGATCTGCTGCGCAGCCCCGCAGATCATATTCACACGGTTTCGCCGCCCGAAGAGGTGGCGGCGCTGTGGGAGCAGATCCACGCCTGCGACGATCCATTTTCGGGCGCCGACCCGTATATGGGCGTGCTGCTGGATCATGAAAACGCGGTAAAATACGGCGACACGGTCGAAAACAACGGTCTCACGTTTACCTTCGTTGAAACCGTAGAGGGCAAAGCCATTGTCAGCGAACGCATCGAAGGCGGCCTCGCCGACGGCGATATAACGATGCAGGATACCATCGAAGAAAAGACGTTCGCCGTCATCGAGGTGCGGCGGACCGACGGAACGCCCCTCGCCGAAGAGGATAACGCCCTGTTCTTCCGTTACCACCGGCTGGTATCCGGATATGACCCGTGGCGCATCAGCACGTGCCTCGAAACCGAGGCGTATCTGGTGGATCTTTCGTACCGGGACGAATTCTGCATACATCTGCTTGCGGATATTTCCGATATGCCGATCTTCGCCGACCGTACCCTCGCGCTGGCGATCACCGATTACACCGTTACGCTTG
>JAFRSZ010000269.1 GCA_017439205.1 Clostridia bacterium | reverse complement strand
GGGTCGTAGCCGCCGTCGCGCATCAGCTTGTCGAACACCGTGCCGATCACGGCGGTATATTCGCCCCGCGGCTTGCCCCAGACCTCGTAATTCTGGTACGGGCTGTTGCTGTCGGGGAATTTCGCGGGGTTGGCGGCGATCATATCGAACAGATAGTTCACGCCCTGCGCCTCACGGCACACGTCGGCGTCATTCAGAAGCAGCCCGGCGGCGGTATCGTAAGAGATCGCGGGCAGACCGTTATCTGCGCCGAACACGGGCAGAAGCGCGTAATCGTCCGCCGTGAGCAGCGCCGCCATCGCGAAGGCCTGCTTTCCGGAAACGCCTCTCTGCAGCATCTCCTTCAGGTTACTGAAGTATATCTCTTCGAGCACGCCGCGTTTGCTCTTTACGAACTCCACAAACCGGTATCCGGCATAGCCGAAGTCGTTCTGCAGTACGTTTACGAGCGGCGCGAAATCGTTGGTGACAGGCGCGTCCAGCTCGATCTCGATGCACCGGTTCGCCGCGCCCCCAAAAGACAATTCGCTGTTCAGGGGCCGCTCGCCGGTGGTGATGAACGCGCAGCGCCAGGTGTTCTGCTTTCTGAGGCCCCCTTCCTTCGCGCCCCGGGTCCTGCCCGTGCCCTCCGCGAGCAGATACACCGTCTGCTGAAAGTCCGTGCGTCCCGCGGCGGATAAGATCTGCAGCTCGTCGATGCATACCGGCAGGTGGTGCAGAAACGCCGCGGTGGTCTCCAGCCCCACGCTGGTGGCGTTGAACGTGCCGAGCAGCTTCCCCGGACGGGGATCGCCCCACACCGAAGCCGCAAGCTGCAGCAGCACGGTCTTTCCGAGGCCTGTACGGCCCCACAGATGCACGAAAAACGGCTGCAGCTGCAAAAGCGGAAGCAGCACCGAAGCAAAGGACGCGTCCAGCGCCAGCCTTGCGGGCAGGCAGTTTTCGATCAGAGGACGCACCGCGGCGCGCCAGTTCTCTTCGCGTCCGCTCGGATGGACCGCCCGCAGCTTGTCGCGGAAGGCCTGCTCTGCGTCCACCGCCAGTGCGTCGTCGTACGGCGCGAAGCTGTCCGCGTGATCGTTGAGCCAACCCAGCCGTGAAAGGCTCGTTTTGGTTTCAAGAAGCCCTTCGTTTGCGTGGAGCATTTTGGTCAGAAATGTGGATAACGCCCGCGCGTTATCGTTGGTAACAGCCACGCCCAGATCGGCAAGCTCCAGTATGCCCGTGGCCGAAGCGAGCTTCGCGCGAGACAGCACCGCTGTTTCCCACAAGCCGTAGGCATTGAACGCGATCTTCATCCGCACGGTCAGATCGTCCGCGTTTCTGAGCTGCTCCACGGGCATGATCGGGTGCAGGCAAACAAGCTGCCCGTTCTCGGTGCGCACGCCCCTGTCGGTGCAGTCGTAGCCGGGGCAGTACAGCTTTACGGGCTGGTCGGTAAACGCCGTGTACGGCGGGGCATAGACCTCCTTGCCGGGCGCGCGTTCGCCCTGTTTTGTTTTTTTCTCTTCCATAAAAACCTCCCGGAAATATCTTCCGGAGATCATTGTACAGGAAAAAAATTTTTATTTCGCCCCAAAACAGCCGGTTTTTGAAAAATATTTTCAAATTTCAGTTTGGCGCGCAGTTTGAACCACCTCACCGTAGGGGGCGGCGTCTCGACGCCCCGCCAAGTGTATTGTTTGAAACCGTTATTTACAAAGCGAAACACCAACACATATCGTTTGTAATTAATATATGTTAAATTCTATGGTTCGCGGGGCGTCGAGACGCCGCCCCCTACGGTGTGGTGGTTCAAACCGCGCGATAAACTGCAATTTAACGCTTTTTAAGCACAAAAAACCGCGGGCAGGACCCGCGGCATCATTGTTCATTGTTAATTGTAAATTTTTAATTTTAAACTTATTCCACGCTCTTGAGCGATTCCACCATATTGATGGCGGCGGTCTTCTTGCGCAGCAGCAGGTTCACGCCCGCGATGAAAACAACGGTGATCACCGCGCTGATCGCGTACGAATACCAGTAGATATCCTGCCCGTACATCACCGTATCGATGGCCGTGAACGTGATCAGCAGCTTATGCAGGGCTATGCCCAGCGCCACGCCGAACAGGATGCCGAACAGCGAAACGATGATATTCTCGCGCATGATATAGCGGTTCACCTCGCCGTCGTTGAAGCCGAGCACCTTGAGGGTGGCGAGCTCGCGCGTGCGCTCGATGATATTGATGTTGGCAAGGTTGTACAGCACCACGAACGCGAGGATCAGAGCGGAAACGAAGAACACCAGGATCACCAGCGACAGGGCGTTTGTGATCTCGCCGATGCTCTCGGTGGTATCCGAGAGGTACGCAACGGTAGCGATGCCGTCGATCTTCATCAGGTCGCTTGCCAGCATGCCCTTCAGGTTCGCAAGATCCGTACCCTTTGACATCTTGAGGCTGGGGGTGATGTTGCCGATGGCGTAGGTGTATGTGGGCGCTTCGCCCACCACGCTGCGGTAGGTTTCGGGCGCCATATAGATATAGTGGAAGGTATAGTTCTCGGTGATCGCGCTCACGGAAACCGTGTAAATATTGCCGTCGCTGTCGGAAAAGCAGATGTCGTCGCCCACTTCGGTCCCTGTATCCGTCGCCAGCTTTTCGGTGATAATCGCGCCGGTGCCGTCCAGACCGATCATTTCGCCGGTCAGGCGGTTTCTGAGGTCAACGTAGGCGGTGAGCTCTTCGGGGCGTTCGGGCACCATCACGTAAACGTCCAGCCTGTTGTCGGTGCGGGTGCTGAAGCCGGTCATGCTGCGCATCGAAACGAGGCACATATTGGAAACGCGCGCGTCGGTGGAAGCGGCCCCGTATTCCGCGGTATGCACCGGCGTGGTCTGCGGGTTCTCGAACACCACCTGAAAATCGTAACGCGAGATCGCGTTCAGCTCGTCGTACTGCTTCGCTTTGATCGCGGAAATGGAATTGTAAAAGCCGAGGCTTGCCAGCAGCAGCGCCATACTGCCCGCCACGCCGAGGAAGGTCATGAAGAACCGGCTCTTGTTGCGGAACAGGTTTCTCAGCGTCACCTTTGCGGTAAAGCTCAGTTCGCGCCAGAGAAAGGTGATGCGCTCGAGCATGATCTTCTTGCCGTTTTTCGGCGTTTTCGGCCGCATCAGAACGCTCGGACGCAGTCTCAGGTCCCGCAGAACGGCGATCACGGTGACGAACGCGGTGGAGAAAAACGCGATGCCGAAGCCGATCAGCGCGTACAGCGGCGGGAACCGGTAAGTGATATCCGGCAGCGAGTACATGATGGAATAAGCCTTGTTGATCATATACGGGAAAATGAACACGCCGACGCTCACGCCGATCACCGTGCCG
>JAFRSZ010000024.1 GCA_017439205.1 Clostridia bacterium | reverse complement strand
CGCGCGGTTCGGGATACCATCCCGTAGGGGGCGGCGTCTCGACGCCCCGCCGCGTATAATATTTGAAACTGTTAATTACGAAGCGAAACACCAACACATATCGTTTGTAATTAACACATGTTGAATTCTATGATTCGCGGGGCGTCGAGACGCCGCCCCCTACGGTGAGGTGGTTCAAACCGCGCGATAAACTGAAATTTGAACTGCCCCCTCGCAAGTCCCGTTGCGCCCGATCATTCACCAAGCACCGCGCGTATCGCGTCCAGGCACACGTTGTAGATTTCGGTTTTGTAATCCGAACTGCCGTCCGCGCCGGAGGTGAGCACCACCGCGCCGCAGCGTTTCTCCGGCGAAAATGCGTATGCGCTGTACATGCCGAAATTGCTGCCGGTGTGCACGTACCAGTTTTCCCCCGCAAAGAGCGTATCGATGATCTCCACGCCGTAGCCGATGCCGCGGTCCCGGTCGCGCGCTCTGTTTTCAAGGATGGCGTCTACGCTCTTCTGCGAAATGATCTGTTTTTCCCCGCTTTTGCCGCCGCAGAGCAGCACGCAGATGATCTTTGCGTAATCCTTTGCCGAAACGGTGAAATTGCCCTGCGCCAGATGGTGCGTCTGCCCGGGCTCGTCGCAGAACGAAAGTGCCATCTGCTGAGAAACCGAATATCCGCCGCTGCCGTAAAGCGTGCCGAGCAACGAACTGTCCTCCAGTGCGGAGGCGGTATAGGCGGCGTCGATGCCGAGCGGCCCTGTGAGGTATTGCTTCGTGAGCGTGCCGAAATCGGCGTTCATCACCTTTTCACAGGCCGCGGCCAGCACGGCGACGCCGAAATTGCTGTAGCGGTAAGAAGAACCGGGCGTTGCGTGCGCGTAGCTCGATTCATATGAAAGCAGCGTTTTCAGCGGCTTATACGAGCCGTTCAGCCGCGAATCGAGAAACGTTTCGGAATCGATGACGGAAGACGTATGCGTCATCAGCATCCGCGGGGTGATCGGCGTGTCGGGATGATACGGGCTGCGCACGCGGTAGCCGAGGTAGTCGCCGATATCGCCGGTCTCTTCCATCACGCCTGTTTCGGTCAGCCGCATGAATACCATATCCGCCACGAGCTTTGAGAGGGAAGCGCAGCGGTATTTGGTATCTTCGGTCACGCGCATGCCTTCGTTTCGGTTGGCGTATCCGTAAGAATAGACCTCGCTCACCCTGCCGTCTCTGATCACCGCAACCTGCGCGCCCACCGCGCCGTACCGTTTAAAAATACCGTCCAGCGTAACCGCCGCTGCGGGATCCTGCGTGGGGGTGGGCTCGGTCAGGGCTTCGGTCGATTGCGGTTCGGCCGTCTGTGATTCGACGGCGCTCTGCGTTTCCCGGGGGGCCTCGGAACGGGCTGTCGCTGCCGGTGCCGCCGGGTCGCTGCGGTCGTCCGTATGGTTCCGCGTGCCGCCGCATCCGGTAATACATATCAGCATCGCGGCGCACAGTATCGCCGCGGCAGGGCGCGCACGTTTGAACAGGTTAATACACATCAAATTCACCCAGACAGACGTTGGTGGTGTATTTCTGCCCCGCGTAACCGGCGTTCACGGTAAGAATGATGCTGTCGGTCACGACCGGCGTGTCGAACGGGATCATGACGCGCTCGGAAGAGCCGGGGTTGTAGTTCAGCTGCACGATCTTTTTGGAGCCGTCGCTGAAGGTGAGCGTGCATTCTTTGATCTGGCCGTTGCTCTGATAGATCTGTTCTTCCGGCAGATATACGTTGCCGTTCACGATGACGATGCCCTGTACGGCGGCAGCGGTCTGCAGATTGAACCGGATCGAAGCGCCCGCGCCGCCTGCGGCGTTCATGTTTACACACCAGCACGTTTCGGGACGCCCGTCGATGGCCTGATCTGCGCCGAAGGTTCTGGCGGAGGATACGTTGGAGGAGGAGAGTACCGTGCCCTTCAGCGTTTCGGCGCTTCTGATCACCGGGGCGGCGGTGGGCGTGCCCGCGGTGGCGGGCGGCGCCGTGATCACAGGTATTGTCGTTTCAGATGCCTCGGTTTCGGAAAGCACGGTGGTTCCTGTGACGATTTCGGTCGTATAGATCGGGTCGGTCGCTTTTTCGCCGGACGTTTCCGTCTGTTTTTCGGTGGGGTTTCCCGTAACGCCGGAAGCGGCCTCGTCGGCCGTTGTGATCCGGGTGGGATCGTTATTTGCATCCGGATCGTTCTTGTTCTCATGAAGGATCAGCAGTATCGCAAGAACCACCGCAAGCACGGCTGCGGCGGCCGCGGCGATGAGAATG
>JAFRSZ010000268.1 GCA_017439205.1 Clostridia bacterium | reverse complement strand
TCGGCTGCCGCACTTTTTTGTTTTGCGCGGAGGGAGTTGGAATGTCGAAAAAACAATTAACACTGCATAACAAAAAAAGAAAGGATGACCGGATTTTATGGAAGAAAACACGATAATCAGTGAACAAACAACGCTTAATCTTGCAGATGAAAATGTGAAAACCAGCAAAATCTCAGCAAATAACACAAAAAAAGGAAAACTGCTGATAACCATTATTATCATTGCCGTTCTGCTTATAGCTGTAATAGTAAGTATTATTCTTTTCGGAAAAGGTGGCAACAAAGGCGATAATAAAGAAATAAGATTTGCAAAAATTGCAGCAACAGCTTTGGAAACTGATATAACAAGTAAGATCGGTGGAGAAATCGTTCTGAATCATGTGTATGTGAAAAAAAACGATACGCCAACCGAATATAAAAACGATTTCTTAAGCGAATATAACTATACCGATATTGTTGCAAGAGTATACATTGATTTCTTTATACAAAACGAAACCGCCGGAAAAACATCAATCAGTCCAATGACCTGCTGCATATTTGTTGATACAGACGAAACTGCAAATATAATTTACCATTTTGATGATGATACAATCAAAAACATGTATCGCAGCAGTGCCGCAGGCAGTGAATATGGGGAATATATTCTGATTGCCATGGTCAAAAATTATCATTTTATTTATGATAATTATTTCCCATCCGAAAACGAATTGCAGGAATGGACAGAAATCCCCGTGAAAGACGGCCAGAAAGATTTATCAATAGATGAAATATTGGGATAAAACATGAAAAACAGTAAAATAATAGTATTATTGCTCACGATTGTATCTATTATGTTTTCGGCTTCAGCCTGTAGCGGAGAAACAGCACAAGAAGAAGCAAACAGAAAACAGCGCGAAGCATGGCAGGCTTATCAGGATGCAAACGAAGCCTATGAAAGAGCAAAAAAAGCCAACGAAGATTTTAATAATGCAATAAATAATTATAACGCACGCAACGGGAAATAACAGAAAAAAGAGCGAATCGCTTTTCGGGCAATTCGCTCTTCTTTTATTCCGGGTTCTGAAAATCTATGGTTTTGATCTGCTGTAAAAAGCCGTCCGTCTCACCGAAACAATATCCACCATGATCGACCGGTTGTTTCCTTCGTAATGATGCACCAATCTGCGCCGGAGGCCGGAAACCATATTCCACGGTATGTTCGGATATTTCTGTTTAAATGCGGGAGGTCCTGATCCCCTCCCGCATTACGGTTTCGTAAAAAAGAGATCCCTTTTTGATCTCGCTGATTTCTTATTCTATCCGAAAACGGAAAAGGAATGCAATCATTATTTTATATACCGTGCAGCATTCGCGACGATCGCCGTTACAGCAGCCGGTCGCCGCCGTGGAGCTGCGGATAAAGGCTGCCGCGTTCCTGCCGGGGCTCTTCCTCAAAGATCAGCTCCACAACGCCCACGTTGCAGACGGGGTCCGGGGAATGCGCGGGCAGGCCCTTCACGGTGATGCGGGCCTTATCCTGCGTAAAGGGCAGGCTTTCGCCCGTGGGGAGCAGGCGCGCCTCGAGCAGCCCGGTGAAATAGCCGCCCACGGTGAATTCGCCGTTGTCAGGCCAGATCCAGTTCCAGACGTAAACGCGGTTCTTTTTGCGCGTGGTGCTGCGCACGCTGAACTCCCCCGCCGCGGGATCCACACGGCCGTACACCGCGTCGCCGTGGGCGGAAAGCCACCGCCCCACCTGCGTGAGGGGCTCCACCGCCTCTGCGGGCACGCTGCCGTCCGGCGCTGGGCCGATGTTCAGCAGCAGGTTGCCGCAGCTCGAGGTCACCCGCCACAGCATGCGCAGGATGCGCTGGGATGTGTAGCTGTACGGCGCGGCCTGCGCGGAATCGATATAACCCCAGCTCAGGTCGTTGAAGGTCATGCAGGCCTCCCAATCGCGCTCCATCGGGTGGATCTCGCCCTCGGGCGTGCCGAAATCCTCGTCCAGACGCGAGCGGTTGTTGATGATGATCTGCGGCTGGATGGCGCGCAGGATCTGGTTGCGGCGCAAAGAATCCCAGCCCTCCCAGGTCTCATGCGGCCAGGGGACGTCGTACCAGAGGATATCGATCTTGCCGTAATTTGTGAGGAGCTCGGTGTTGAGCGCGGTGAGGTATTCGTTGAAGCGGGCGCGCGCTTCGGGGTCGGTGGCGCAGTCGCGGCCGTCCGAGTGGCGCCAGTCCATAATGGAGGTATAGAAGCCCACGCCGAGGCCGAATTCACGGCAGGCGTCCACAAACTCCCGCACGATATCGCGGTGCGGCCCGTAGTTTACGCTGTTGTAGGGGTTCACCTTGGAATCCCACAGCGAAAAGCCCTCGTGGTGGCGGGTGGTGAGCACCATGTATTTGCAGCCCGCGGCCTTCGCCAGCTTCGCCCACTCGCGCGGCGCGCCGGGCTTGGGAAGAAAGCGGTCCGCAAGCTTTTCGTATTCGGCCACGTCGTAATTCTCGTTGACCATCACCCATTCCTGCCGACCCGTAACGGCGTACAGCCCGAAATGGACAAACATGCCGAAGCGCGCCTCGCGCCACCATTTCATGCGTTCGTCACGCGTTGCGGCGACGGCGGCTTCATATTCTCTTTTTGAAAGAAATTCCATACAATCATCCCTCCATGCGGTATAAAAAGCGTTGACGGCGACGGAGCGTCTGCCCGTTTACCGTTATTATAACAAAGAAACGGCTGAACAGTCAACCGTTTTGGAAGCGATCCGCCTCTCTCAGACCGGTATAAACCATGCCGCAGCGTCAAAATCAAGCGTTTTGCAAAATGAAGTTTTTTTGCCGATATAATGAATCGCACCCCCTGAACGGTCAGGAGGCGCGGGTTTGTATGTGGGGGAGATTCGGTTCGGTCAGACGGAAGCTCAGCCGATCTTAAAGATCATACGGAAGAGCGCTCTGACCCATT
>JAFRSZ010000023.1 GCA_017439205.1 Clostridia bacterium | reverse complement strand
TATACCTTCGCCGGTTGGTGGACCGCGGCCGAGAACGGCGACCAGATCGTGCCCGGCACCACCTTATACACGCTGACCACCGGCACCACGCTGTACGCGCACTGGACGATCCACACCAGTAAAGTGAATGTGGTTCTTGACGGCGGTACGGGTGCTACCGAAGGCGAATACACGCAGAATTACAACACTACGCTGGAGCTTTCCGAGCCCAGCAAGACCGGCTACACCTTCACCGGATGGGCGCTGACCAGCGAGGGCACGGTAAACGGTTCGATTTCCGGCAACACCTACACCTTCGGCGCGGGCGACGGCAAAGCCGATACGCTCACCGCGCAGTGGACCGCGAACACCTACACCGTGGTTTACGACGGCAACGGCGGCGTGCCCACCACGCAGAGCAAGACGGCAACCTACAACGCGGCGTATCCCACCGTGACCGAACCCACCCGCACCGGCTATACCTTCGCCGGTTGGTGGACCGCGGCCGAGAACGGCGACCAGATCGTGCCCGGCACCACCTTATACACGCTGACCACCGGCACCACGCTGTACGCGCACTGGACGATCCACACCAGCAAAGTGAATGTGGTTCTTGACGGCGGTACGGGTACTACCGAAGGCGAATACACGCAGAATTACAACACTACGCTGGAGCTTTCCGAGCCCAGCAAGACCGGCTATACCTTCACCGGTTGGGAACTGAGAAGCGGCGCGAACGGCACGCTCAGCGGCAGCACCTACACCTTCGGCGCAGCCGCAGGTACCACCGATACGGTCACTGCGAAGTGGACGATCAATACCAGCACTGTTACCGTAGATCTTGCGGGCGGCACGGGTTCTACCAGCGGCGAATACACGCAGGAATACAACACCACGCTTACGCTGGCCGAGCCCACCAGAACCGGCTATACCTTCACCGGCTGGACGCTCTCGAGCGGCGCGAACGGTTCGCTTACCGGCAATACCTACACCTTCGGCGCGGCAAACGGCACGACCGATACGATCACCGCCAACTGGCAGATCAAGACCTTTACCGTTAACGTGAGCGCTTCCGGCGCAACCGGTATCGAATCCTACACGCCCGCAACCGCGGTCACCGTGGACTACGGCGCAGGCACAACGATCACCGTAACGCTGGACGAGAGCTATTCCGATTCCGATGCGCCCGCGCTTACGCTGGTTTCCGGCAGCGCTGAGTTCGGCGGCGGCGTAAAGAGCATCGTAGGCGGCAAGACCGTTTACACCTACAACGTAACGAACGTGACCGAGGCCTGTGAGATCACGATCGGTTCCGCCGATCCCAACAGCTACTTCGTAGCGCTCAACGCCACCAGCGTTGGTTACACCGTAACAACGATGCCTGCCGCAACCGTTCTGTATAACGGCAGCACCTCCGTTGTGATCACGCTCAACGACGGTTATACCGACAGCAATATCCCGGCGTTCTCCGTGCGCATCGGCGATACTACCTACAGCGGCGAAGGCAACGGCCATATCACGGCGGCGCAGTCCGGCAATACGATCACTTACACCGTGACCGGCATCACCGCCAACACCCAGATCAACATCGGCTCCGCCGATATCAATGTATACGGCGTAACGCTGCATGCAAGCGAGGTCGGCTACAGCGTGGCAACGAATCCCGCTTCCACCGTGAACCACGGCGGCAGCGTGACCTTCACCGTAACGCTCGGCGAGGGCTACAGCAATTCGTCCGTGCCCGCGATCAGCGCCACCAACGCGGCCAGCGCCATCGGCTATAAGGACGGCAACACCGTTACCTACATCGTGACCGGCATCACGGACGATACCGTGATCACTGTGGGCGATGCGGTCCTGAACACCTATACCGTGATCTTCTATCCCGGCGTCGGCGTGACCATCAGAGATTACACCACGCACGATGCTTACGCGCACGGGCAGCGGATCGAGAACGTGCCTTACGGCTCCGTGGTACGCTTCACGATCGACGATACCGGCGCTACCACGCCCACGATCTATGCGAACAGCGTAGAGATCGTTCCGGCGGACGGCGTGTATTCCGTAACTGTTACCAGCGACGTGAATATCACCACCGAGGATCTGATGTACACCGCGATCTTCATCGATTACGATCTGCACATCCTTGCTTCCTATGTGGTTCCCTGCGGCGGCAATGCTGTTTACTCCGGCACAATGCCCACGAGAGCAAGCACCGATCACCACGATTACGTGTTCAACGGCTGGCTGTGCGTAACGCCCGAAGGCGACTGGGCCATCGGCGAAAATATGAACAACCTGCTTGAGAACCGCGTATATCAGGCACAGTACACCACCTACCATAAGAATCTGTTGATCGCCGACGATGAAACGAACCACTGGTGGTACTGCCCCGAGTGCGGATACACCGAGGGAACCGAAGCGCACATCGAAGGCGCCATCGAGATCGAGAACTACGTACAGGCCATGTGCACCGTTCAGGGCAGCCATGACGAAGTCGTCTACTGCGCGGTCTGCCATCGTGAGCTCTCCAGAACCACGGTGAACGACGGTTACGACTACACCAACCACACCACCACTGAGACCTATTACGAGGTGCTTTACGACGCCACCTGCACCGATCCCGGTATGAAGGTATTCTACTGCGCGGACTGTGACCACGTGGTACGTTATGAAGAGATCCCCGTGAACCCGGCGAACCACTGCTGGAACGCATGGACCGACAACGGCGACGGCACGCACTCCCGCGGCTGCGCTTACTGCGGCGAAACCAACAAGCAGACCAGAGTACATTCGCTGCGTGAGCTGTACCGCTCGGCGCCTACCTGCGCGCGCGACGGTGAGATCGTGAGCTATTGCCCGGATTGCGGCACCGTGATTACGGAGATTGTTCCCGCTACCGGTAAGCATTCGCCCAGCGACGTGTATTGGGAGAATTACGTTGCTCCCACCTGTGTTAACGACGGTGAGTACGATGCAGTTACCTATTGCACGATGTGCGGAATTGAGCTTACCAACACGCACGTAACGCTGGAAGCGACCGGCATCCACGAGTACGACGTGACCTACTCGGTCGAGAATCCGACCTGCACGCAGAGTGAACCGATCATCGCAACGTATACCTGCCGTTATTGCGGCGATACGTATACCGAAGAGATCCCCGTTCCCGGCGTGCACACCGTGACCAACTGGACCACCACCAAGACGCCCACCGAGAGCGATCCTGTCGGTTATCGCACCGGTACCTGCGATCTTTGCGGCGAAACGGTTACCGAAGAGCTTTACTTCAAGCCGGTCGGTCAGAGATTCATTCAGTTCATCGGCCAGGACGGCGTTACCTACACCGTAGTGAATTACGATACGCACGAAGAAGAACGCGTGAGCGGAACCGTGACCTACTACACCAACGTCACGATGAAGTTCTATGTAACGGTGAACTCCTCGTTCCCGTATTCGGATTACGATGTGTATGTGGACGGCGCCAAGATCAGCCAGAACGCTGACGGCTCCTATTCGATCCCGCCTGCAGACAGCGGCGCGAATATCAAGGTCGTGGGTACGATCCCCGCGGCGATCAACCCCGGCGACAGCGGTACCGATCAGGGCAGCAACGTCAAGCTCTCCTTCTGGCAGCGTATCATCAACTTCTTCAAGAGACTCTTCTCAATCTTCCAGAGATAACCGGTAAAACGGTATCAAATCCCCAAACACTTCTCCCCGACGCAAATGCGGCGGGGAGATTTCATGTTTACGCATATTTGAATGAAGAGGTTTTTACAAAAAAACCGGGCGGCAAACCTTTACGGTAAGCCGCCCGGTGTTATGGGTCTGTTATTCTATCGTCAGAAAATCGGAGAAGCCGGTGATATCAAAGATCTCACGGATCAGTTCGTTGGGGTTTTTTACGGTCATTTTGCCCGCAGAATTCATTTTCTTCTGTGCCGAGAGAAGTGAACGCAGACCGGCGGAAGACATGTATTCGAGCTCTTTAAGGTCAAAAATCAGCTCGGTCACGCCGTCCAGATGCTCGGCAAGAAAGGCGTCCAGCTGCGGCGCGGAAAGGGTATCCAAACGTCCGGTCGGTGATACGGTAAGAGTGGTTGCTGCTTCGGTATGATGAATTTGCACGGTGGTTCATTCCTTTCAAAACTGTTTTTCTATGATCATTTCCACAAGATCGCTGCGGATGAGGATCTTTACTTCATCGGCGAGCTTTGAGAGCACGGAGCGTTCGAGCTCATCCCAGTCTTCCCGCGATAAGGCGTCTTCCCGCACTGCGTCCCTGTATCGGTTCAGCGACCATACGCCGGGCGTTACGACGTTTGCGCCGGCCATAAACGCGCCGGGGCAGGTCTCGTGTGTGAATACGGCTTCCGGGCAGTTCTCGTCAAGGTTTTCCAGCGCACGCTCAAACAGGTCTCTGAGCTTGCCCATAAAGCCCGTTGCCGCGGCGTTCTTGCCGTCGGTGGAAACCGAGAGCAGCCGTTCCCGCTTTCTTCCGTCCATTCTGGTTGCGGCTCTCAGGTGCAGAACGCATTTCTTATGCTCCGCCTCGATCCAGAAGTCCGCGCTGTATTCGCCGGTCAGCGCCTGCATCATGCCCATCGTTTCTTCGGCGAAGAGCCGCAGGTGAAGGGCCTGTTTATGTTCCAGTTCCTGATATACGGCAACCTTCTCGGCCTGTGTCAGCGCCTGAGAGAAGCCGTCTCCGCTGCCGGTAATGTGAATGATATCCGATTGCATTGGCGTAAATTCCTTTTTGTACGTATTTTTTTTGCGGTCAGCTGTTGAACAGCGCGGTCAGGTCTTCAAGCTGTACAACGGCGCGCAGGATCAGCCGCGCGTCCGCCGCCGTGATCGAACCGCTGCGGTCAACGTCCGCCATGGTAAAGCTCCGGCTGTTTACGGGGAAGTTTTCCAGCCCTACGGAGGCGCGCAGCGCAAGCCGTGCGTCCGCCGCGGTCAGTTTGCCGTTGTTGTCGATATCTCCTGGCAGCGTGGAGTTCAGCTGAATAAAGCGGAAACCGTAGGCGTCGGCATATTTTTCGGCGGTGGATTCGGCGAAGCCGTAGATCGTTGTGTTGCCGGCCGTGCCGCATACGCCTTTGTTATCGGGGATACGGCAGTCGCAGTTGTAGAAATACAGCATATTCAGCGCGCGGCAGTTCTCAAACGCCTGCTCGCCCAATACGCTCAGCATATTGTCCTTCGAGAATTTTGCCAGACACAGCTCGCGGCAGTTCAGAAAAGCCTGCTGTCCGATGGTTTTTACGCTGCTGCCGATCTGGATCTCGGTAATGAAAGGATATTCGGTGATACTGCCGGCAAACATATAGTCCGGTACGGTTTCCACGGTGTCTTCAAATATCACTTTCAGCTCCGATACGTGTACGCCCGCGTTGGCGAACGTATTGCCGGAGGAATCGAATGCGTTGAGGCGTCGGCTCTTCACACGTATCTCACGCAGGGCACGGCAATTATAAAACGCATGGTAATATACGTATTCCAGCTCTTCGGGCAGCGTGATCGCGTCGAGGGCCATGCAGCCGTAAAAGGCTTCGTCCTGGATCGACCTCAGCGCGCTGCCGTCCGGGATGCTGAACGTTTTCATTTCAGTGAGTCCGTAAAACGCCGAAACGCCGATATCTTCCATCTCTTTGTTCAGGAAAACCGAAACGATCTTCGGTGAAACGGTCGTGTCGTCGAACAGATCGGGGATCATGAACAGGTTATCAGGGATCTTTTTCGCAGGAGCTTCAAAGGTGACCGTGATGCCGTCGGCCTCGCGTCCGGCGCAGTAGAAAACGTTGGCGTAAGCAGAAAATTTGGCGAGGGAAGCGCACCGGTACGTGATGGAAGTCAGCCCCGTGCAGTTGTAAAACGCCTCGCGCCCGAGCTTTGTAAGCTTTGCGGGCAGCACGATCTCTTTCAGAGAAGAACAGTTCTGAAACGCGTAGCTGTCGATGGTTTCCAGCGCGCTGTCGTCTGCAAGCGTAAATGTGGTAAGGTATACGCAGCTGCGGAAGGCGGAAGGCTCAATCACGGCGATATCCTTACCTGCCTGAACGTCAGTGATATGCGCGGTCATTTCCTCGGTGCAGTAAAACATGTTCTCTGGGATCTTTGTCACGCCGTCGGCAAAGATCACGCGCACGCCGTCGGTGTTTTCACCCGCCTGAGCGAAGGTATCTATGGCGAGGGGCTTCAGTTTTTTGGAATAAACGGTCAATTGGCCGAGATTCACACACCCCGCGAAGGCTTTTTCTTTGATGCGCGTTACCGATGCGGGCAGCACGGCGGATTCCAGCGCTTCGCAGTTCTCGAACGCGCCCACGCCGATGGTGCGGAGCGCGCCGTCCGCAGGCGCGTCAAAGGAACGCAGCTTCGGGCAGCCGATGAAGGCGTAGTCTGCAATCGTCGTGATGTTTTTGCCGATCACGATATCGGTCACGTTGGGCAACAGATTGGTATAGGTGTGGAACAGCCCCGAGGGGATGCGCTCCACCGTATCGGTGAAGATCAGGGTAAAGCCGCTTTCGGCGCCGGCGTTGCAGAAGATATCCGTTACGCCGGTAATATCGTTCATATTCTGCGCGCCGAAACGCATCTCGGTCAGCGCGTCGCAGTTGTAAAACGCGCGCCCGCCGAGGGATACCAAAGGCTTCGGCAGATCGACGGAGGTAAGCGCGCGGCACTCCATAAAAGCGCATGAGCCGATCGACTGCACGTTGTCGGACATGTCGATCGAGGCGACGCCGCTGTTCTCAAAGGCATGGCTGCCGATGGAAATCACGCTGTCAGCCAGCGCGACGGTCTGAAGCGCGGGGCAGCCGGCGAACGCGTAGCTGCCTACGCCCGTAACGCCCGCTTCCACGGTCACCGTTTGGATATCCGCCTTATGGTTTTTCCACGGCGGCGCGGCGGCAGGCCCGAATTCGTCCATCGCGCCGCTGCCCGAAACCGTCAGCGCGCCCTGAGCGTCCAGCGTCCAGGTCACGCCGTCGCCGCATGCGCCGGAGGCGGTGAATTCCGCCGCCGGTGTGCTGAAGGCGAAAGCGCAGAGCGCGGCAAGCAGCACCGTGATCATCAGCAGGATCTTTATTTTCTTTTTCATTTCTTACGAACACCCCAAAAATAATCTGTTCCTTATTATAACATTTCGCTTTACAAAATGCAACATCCGTTGTATAATTTCTGCGAAGAAGAGAAATACAAATAAAGGAAAGAAGGGGCATCCTTGCGTTCCCGCAGAACGGATATCACCGTAGAACCGCTGGATCACGGCATATGGCGGCTGAATGAATATGATTTTGTAAACTGCTTTCTGGTGGAAGGCACGGAAAAGGCCTGCCTGATCGACGCGGGCGCCGGCGTGGCGGATATGGCCGCGGTGGTGAAAAGCATCACCGATAAACCCCTTACCGTGCTGATCACCCACGCCCATGCCGACCATATCGGCGGCGCGGTATGGTTCCCTGAGGTATATATCCATCCGTTGGACCGCCGCAGCGGGAGAAGCTGCACGCGGGCGTATCAGCGGGCATATTTTCTGTATTCGCATCCGTATAAGCGCAAATCGCACCGCGTATCCTACGCCGCGAGCCTGCAGAAGGATCACCGCCCGGCGCTGAAGGACCTGAACGAGGGCGATACCTTTGATCTGGGCGGCAGGGTCATAGAAACTTATCTTACGCCCGGGCATACCCCCGGCAGCGTGACGTTCCGCGACAGCCTCACCGGCGACCTGTTTACCGGCGACAACGTCACCCCGATGGTCACGCTGCATTTCCCCAGAGGCGAAACGGTTCAAACCTGGCTCGGCGGGGCGAAGCGCACCCTTGCGCTGGCAGGGGAGGGCTGCCTGCGCGTAGGGCACGGGAACGACGCGATGCCGAAAGAATGGCTTGCCGCCGTGATCGGCTGGGCCGAGGAGCTGGTGCTGAAGGGCAACGGCAACAGCCGCAAGGCGCGCACGGTACGGGGAGAAAAGAAATTTCCCTGCCTCGTTTACCGGCAGAACCGGGTGACCGGCGCTTCGCGTGCGAAGGAGCAAAAACGATGAACGGAAAAAAACAGGTGATCACCGAACCGCTGGACGATCGCGCGAAGGCGGAGGTGTTTTCCGCAGAGAAAGGCGCGCTGCCGGCCGAAATGTATCTGAACGACTATGTGGCGCTGTTTTTATCGCGCAACCGTATCACGGGCAGGTACGAAATGCCCCACATGACGCGGGCGCGTCTGATCGCCGCGGGTGTGCTTACGGCGGTCTGGACGGCAGACCTTGTGATATATAAGCACAACCCTACGTATTGGTATCTCTTTCTTGCCGCGGCCATAGCGGCGCTGCTGCTTTATGTGCTTTTCGTGCGGCGCTTCTGTTCCATGCAGCGTTACCTCACAAAAGAGATTTTGCGGCGGCCGGACGAGGATATCGACGTATGGCTGTTCGATACCCTCAGCGTTTCGAATCGGTGTGCGGTATACCGGGCCCTGTGCGTTCTGGCGCCTGCCTGCGTGTTGCTGATCTGTTTGTTCCTGAACGGGACGAAAGGAGCGGTAGGATGAATTTTCCCGATACCTATAACGAGATGGTGGCTTTTTCCTGCTGCAGGGCCTTCGGCAGATACTTTACGCTTTCAGACGACGGCTTCCGGTATTTTTACGAGGGGCTGATCAGCGGCGAGATTTTATCTGTGCGCGGAGAGCCCGGCGGTATCGTAAGGGTGCGCAACCCGCGCGAGACCGTGACCACAACGCTGGAGGCGACCGCCGAAATGGACGCGTCCGTACGCAGCGTTCTGCTTACAAAAGACCGATTGCAGGTGGAAAAGAAATCCTCTGACAACGAACGATGAAAAAAGAGAACCGCATCCGTGAGGATGCGGTTCTTTGATACGATTCGGAAATTACTGAACGGGAGGCTGCCGATTGGGCGTCCGTTACGCGTTGGGATCAGTGCCTGCACCGGCGGTATTCGCGGGAACGCCGCAGGGCCCGACGTACTGTGCGCTGCCAAAGCCGAGGATCG
>JAFRSZ010000267.1 GCA_017439205.1 Clostridia bacterium | reverse complement strand
TGGTATATTGTAAACGCAAACCGGCCGCTTACGGACGCCGAAGCGCTGCGCATCGCCGAAACCGGCGCAGATACGCCGGAAGATGACTGCGACGAAATCACCTATCAGAACCCCGCCGAGCGCAATGCGCCTACCCCGTATACAGAGGCGGAAGCGCGGCATGAGAACACGGGGCTGCGCGTTTCAAAGATCTACATGGTTTCAGAATTCGGATACCCGCATCCGGACCCGGATACCGATATCTGTATGGCAGATCGGCAGCTCCGTTACCACGTAACGCTGATAAACGAAAACGGCGACAAGGTGAAAGGGGAACAGTTTTCCTTTTGTTACGGCGCGCTGTTCGATTATCTATACACGGTGGAGCTGTTTAACGACGGCACGCCCGCAAAGATCACGCGCCAACCCACGGACGGCACGCAGATTCTGCTGCAGACCCACAGCGCCGGGATCATGGCGCAGATCAGCCTGCGGGCGGAACGCCCCGAACCGCCGCCGGAAGATCTCAGCGTTACGTTTACAAAAAAGATCGCGTTCCGGAAATTTGACTATACATTCTCTTCGTGGAATGAATATTACACGATGACCTTTGATTCCGCCGATGAAACGATCGAAAAAAGCTTTTCCGACGGAAAAAACGGCGTAAAGTCGGAAGCGACTCTCAGTGAAGAGGAAAAAACGCTTTTGTGGTACCAGCTTTCCCACATGACGCCGGAAGCGGTCGATGAAGAAGAAACCGGCATTGTAAACTACGCCGTCCGGTATACCGCAAACGGAACAGAAACGCAGACAAGGCTCACACAAAGGGACGCAATCCCCTTCGATAACTTCTTATGCGCCTTCCGCCCATGGACGGAGCTGCTGGAATAAATACGGAAAAAAGATCCGAAAGGAGACCTGTATTTGACATGCTGATCGAAGCAAAAGGGTACCCGTACCGGATATCCGTATCCTGCTGTTTTGAAAAACGCAAAGAACTGCAGGACGCATTGGTAAACCATGTGCGCAGCGCAAACCCGGATGCATTGATCACGGGACGAAAGATGAAAAAAGAACGGTGAATCAATCAATTCCGAATTCCGCATTCCGAATTAAAATATCTCCGCTCTCATATCTCTGCTCTCAAAATATCTTCCGACTGAAAAAGCGGGGTTGCCCCCGCTTTTTTTACTTGGTCACGCCGCTCTTTTCTTTCTGGATCACGTCGTGCGCGCCGCCCTCTACGATGGAGGTTGCGGAAACGAGCGTGAGCACGGCCTTCTGCTGGAATTCCGGGATCGTGAGCGCGCCGCAGTTGCACATGGTGCTCTTTACCTTGGCAAGGCTCATCGCCACGTTGTCCTTCAAAGAACCGGCATAGGGCACGTAGGAATCCACGCCCTCTTCAAAGCTTAATTTCCGGTCGCCGCCGAGGTCGTAGCGCTGCCAGTTGCGGGCGCGGGCGCTGCCTTCGCCCCAATACTCTTTATAATAGGTGCCGCCGATGCTCACCTTGGCGCTGGGGCTCTCGTCGAACCGGGCGAAATACCGGCCCAGCATCACGAAATCCGCGCCCATCGCAAGCGCGAGGGTGATATGGTGGTCGTATACGATGCCGCCGTCCGAGCAAACGGGGATATAGATCCCGGTCTCTTCAAAATAGCGGTCGCGCTCGGCGCATACGTCGATCAGCGCGGTTGCCTGGCCGCGGCCGATGCCCTTGGTTTCTCTGGTGATGCAGATGGAGCCGCCGCCGATGCCCACTTTTATGAAATCAGCGCCCGCCTCAGCTAAGAAGCGGAAGCCCGCGGCGTCCACCACGTTGCCCGCGCCCACCTTTACGGTATCGCCGTAGTGCTCGCGGATCCAGGCGATGGTGAGCTGCTGCCACGCCGAAAAGCCCTCGCTCGAATCGATGCACAGCACGTCCGCGCCCGCCTCCACCAGCGCCGGAACACGCTCGGCGTAATCGCGGGTGTTGATGCCCGCGCCCACCATGTAGCGCTTGTGGTCGTCCAGCAGCTCGTTCGGGTTCTGCTTGTGGGTGTCGTAGTCTTTACGGAACACCATGTAAACCAGACGGCCGTTATCGTCCACCAGCGGAAGGGAGTTCAGCTTGTGGTCCCAGATGATGTCGTTAGCTTCCTTCAGCGTGGTGCCCGCGGGGGCGGTGACGAGCCGTGAGAAGGGCGTCATGAAGGTTTCCACTCTGGTTTCGGGGCCCATGCGGCTCACGCGGTAATCGCGGCTGGTAACGATGCCCAGCAGCCTGCCTCTGGCGGTGCCGTCTTCGGTGACCGCCACGGTGGAGTGGCCCGTTCTTTCGCACAGCGCAACCACGTCCGCCAGCGTATCGGAGGGGCGAACGTTTGAATCGCTCACCACGAAACCGGCCTTGTAATCCTTGGTGCGCTTCACCATGGCGGCCTCGTCCTCAACGCTCTGGCTTCCGTAGATGAAGCTGATGCCGCCCTCAGTGGCGAGAGCGATGGCAAGCTGATCGCCGGAAACGGACTGCATGATGGCGGAGGTCATCGGGATGTTCATTGAAATGGCGGGCGTTTCGCCCTTTTTGTATTTCACCAGCGGCGTTTTCAGGCTCACGTTGGCGGGAATACACTGCTCTGAGGAATACCCCGGGATCAGCAGGTACTCGTTAAAGGTATGGGACGGTTCGTTGATGATTTTTGCCATAGCTCCTCCTTATTCAATGCGGAATTCGGAATGCGGAATTCGGAATTGTTTGTACAGAAAACGATTCACTCTTATTTCGCAGATCCGGTACAGCTTCATTATTTTATTTAGAAACAGGACAGTTGCCCTTATATCATTAATTCCGAATTCCGAATTCCGAATTCCAAATTATACAGCTCTCAGAACAACCCCGAGATCCTGCCGTTCTCGTCCACGTCGATCTTTTCTGCGGCGGGGACCTTCGGCAGGCCGGGCATGGTCATGATATCGCCGGTGAGCACCACGATGAAACCGGCGCCTGCGCTTATTTTAGCATTTTTTACGGTCACTGTAAAGCCCTCGGGCGCGCCTAAAAGCGTGGGATCGTCCGACAGGCTGTACTGGGTCTTCGCCACGCACACCGGGCACTTGTCAAAACCAAGCTTCGTGAGCGTTTCGATCTGTTTTCTGGCGTTTGGCATGATATATACGCCCGCGCCGCCGTAGATCTTTTTCACGATGGCTTCGATCTTCTCTTCAATGGAGCAGTCCAGCTCGTAAGAGAAAGTGAAATCGCCCTTTTCCTCTTCGCACAGGCGCACCACCTCTCTTGCGAGGGCTTCGCCGCCCTTGCCGCCCTCGGCCCAAACGGTGGAGAGCACGGTGTTCACGCCGAGCGCCCGGCACTTGTCGATGATGAAATCGATCTCGGCGTCGGTATCGGTCGGGAAGCGGTTCACCGCCACTACGCAGGGCAGCTTATATACGTTCTTGATGTTGCTTACGTGCCTGAGCAGGTTCGGCACGCCCTTTTCGAGCGCCGCGAGGTCCTCGGTGGCGAGGCTCTTCTTGTCGAGCCCGCCGTGCATCTTGAGCGCCCTTACGGTGGCGACGATCACCACGGCGTCCGGCGTGAGGCCCGCCATGCGGCACTTGATATCGAGGAATTTCTCCGCGCCGAGGTCCGCGCCGAAGCCGGCCTCGGTAACGGTGTAATCGCCCATCTTCAGCGCCATCTTGGTGGCGATCACAGAGTTGCAGCCGTGCGCGATGTTGGCGAACGGGCCGCCGTGCACGAACGCGGGCGTGCCCTCGAGCGTCTGCACTAAATTGGGCTTCAACGCGTCCTTGAGCAGCGCGGTCATCGCGCCCACGGCCTTCAGGTCGCCCGCGGTAACGGGCCTGTCGTCGTAGGTGTATGCCACCACGATGCGGGAGAGCCGGGCCTTCAGGTCTTCAATGGAAGAAGCGAGGCAGAACACCGCCATGATCTCGCTGGCCACCGTGATGTCGAAGCCGTCTTCTCTGGGCACGCCGTTCATGCGCCCGCCGAGGCCGTCAACCACGTTTCTTAATTGCCTGTCGTTCATATCCACGCAGCGCTTCCACGTGATCTTCTTCACGTCGATGCCGAGGGTATTGCCCTGCTGGATGTGGTTGTCGAGCATCGCCGCGAGCAGGTTGTTGGCCGCGCCGATGGCGTGGAAATCGCCGGTGAAATGCAGGTTGATATCCTCCATCGGCACCACCTGCGCGTAGCCGCCGCCGGCCGCGCCGCCCTTGACGCCGAACACCGGGCCGAGGCTGGGCTCTCTGAGCGCCACGGTCACGTTTTTGCCGATGCGTGAAAGACCGTCCGCAAGGCCGATGGTGGTGGTGGTCTTGCCCTCGCCCGCGGGCGTGGGGGTGATGGCGGTAACGAGGATCAGCTTGCCGTTTTCTTTCTCACGGCGCATCACCGAGAGATCCACCTTTGCCTTGTACCGGCCGTAGGGCTCGATCTCGTCTTCGGTGAGACCCGCCTTTTCGGCGATCTCGTAAATGGGGCGCAGCTTTGTTGCCTGCGCGATCTCAATGTCGGTTAAGTAATCTGCCATTTGTTCGTCCTCCGTAAATTATCTGTAATGGTTAATTTGGTTCAAATCAGATGGAACAGCGGTCAGCCGTTCGCCGTTCGCCGTTTGCCGTTCGCAATATAACAGCAGGTATCATCAAAAAATCGAAAGTTATACATTTTAATGCAGTTTCATTATCCGTAAAATTGATGGAACTTCAGATAAACAGACCGCATGTTTGGTTTCGACGCTAACGGCGAACGGCGAACGGCTGAAATACCGAATTCCGAATTATCTCCGCTCTCCGCTCTCATATCTCCGCTCTGAAAAACAATTCCGAATTCCGAATTCATAATTCCGAATTAAAATATTTCACCGCCGCCTCGAACATCCTGAGGTCGAAGCTGCCCTCGATGTTTTTGTAAAGCCCGCTGCCGATGCGTTCGCTATGGCCCATCTTGCCGAACACGCGGCCGTCCGGCGAGGTGATACCCTCCACCGCCCAAACGGAATCGTTGGGGTTGAAGCGGATATCGCCGGTGGCTCTGCCTTCCAGATCCACATACTGGGTGGCGATCTGCCCGTTTTCGGCGAGCTGTTCCAGCAGCTCCGGCTCGCAGAGGAAGCGGCCCTCGCCGTGGGAGATCGGCACGTTCACGATATCGCCCACGTTCATGAGGCTGAGCCACGGGGATCTTACGCTCGCAACTCTGGTGCGCACGATCTTCGAGCGGTGGCGCGAAACGGTGTTGAACGTGAGCGTGGGCGCGTGCGGATCGGCGTCCGTGATCCTGCCGAAGGGCACAAGCCCGAGCTTGATGAGCGCCTGGAAGCCGTTGCAGATACCGCAGATCAGGCCGCCGCGCTCGTCCAGCAGGCGCATGGTTTCCTCTTTGACTTCAAGGTTGCGGAAGAACGCCGTGATGAACTTGCCGGAGCCGTCCGGCTCGTCGCCGCCGGAAAAACCGCCGGGGATGAAGATCATCTGCGCGCTTCTGAGCTTTTCGCTGAATTCTTCGGCGCTGCGGCGGATCATATCGGCGTTCAGGTTCTTCACCACGTAGATCTCGGGCTCGGCGCCCGCGTCCGCCATGGCTTTGGCGGAATCGTATTCGCAGTTGGTGCCCGGGAATGCCGGGATCAGCACCTTCGGCCGGGCCGTGTGCAGATGGGGCGCATACACCGGCTTTTTATCGCTTGAAAGCGTGGGGATTTCTTCGCCGCCCTGGGCGATGTTGCAGGGGTAAACGCCCTCTAATTTATCTTCGTAGAGCTTCAGAAGCTCCGCGGCGCCGAGGCTTTCCGAACCGAAGGTGAAGCGTCCGTCGTTTGTAATTTCACCGATCACGCGGCCCATCGGCGTTTCGGTCGCCTCCAGCAGGAACGCGCCGTAGCGGTAAGAAAACAGGTCGCTCAGCGCGATATTCTCGTTAAAGCGGAAGCCGAAGCCGTTGCCGAAGCAGCACTTCATCACCGCTTCCGCCACGCCGCCGAAGCCGGGCGTATAACAGGCGATCGCCTTGCCCGCGCGCATCAGAGAAGTTACCGTGTTGTATACGGCTGTAAGGCTCTCGGGGATCGGCAGGCCGTTTTCATCGTATTCGGGGGTAAAGAGCACAACCGTGTGCCCCGCCGCTTTGAACTCGGGCGAGATAACGTCCGAAGTTTTGCCGGTGGTAACGGCGAACGAAACGAGCGTGGGCGGCACGTCCAGATCCTCGAAGGAACCGCTCATGCTGTCCTTGCCGCCGATGGCGCCGATCTTCAGGTCCATCTGCGCTCTGAACGCGCCGAGCAGCGCCGAGAGGGGCTTGCCCCAGCGTTTGGGGTCGCGCCCGGGCTTTTCAAAATATTCCTGCAGCGTGAGGTACACGTCCTCGAACGCAGCGCCGGAGGCGATCAGCTTGCTTACGGATTCCACCACCGCGAGATACGCGCCGTGGTAAGGGCTCTTTTCGCTGATCGCGGGATTGTAGCCCCACGCCATAAAGCTGACGTCGTTCGTATGCTTCTTTTCAACGCTCACCTTCTGCACCAGCGCCTGCGCCGGGGTGAGCTGGTATCTGCCGCCGAAGGGCGTCAGCACCGTGCCCGCGCCGATGGTAGAGTCGAAGCACTCGGCAAGGCCGCGCTTCGAGCAGACGTTCAGATCGCAGGCAAGCGCCTTCATGTTTTCGGTAAAGCTGCCGCTTACGGTCTTTTTCCAGTCGCCGGGGGTTTCGGGCGCGATATCGATATGCTTCGCCGCGCCGTTGGAATTTAAGAACGCGCGGGAAACGTTTACAATGGTCTCGCCGTTCCAGCGCATCACAAGGCGCTTTTCTTCGGTAACGGATGCCACCACGGTGGCGGCAAGGTTCTCTTCTGCGGCAGCCTCCAAGAATGCGGGCACGTCTTCGGGCGCGACCACCACGGCCATGCGCTCCTGCGATTCGCTGATCGCGAGCTCGGTGCCGTCCAGGCCCTCGTATTTTTTCGGTACTTTATTCAGATCGATGTTCAGGCCGTCCGCCAGCTCGCCGATGGCCACGCTCACGCCGCCCGCACCGAAATCGTTGCAGCGCTTGATAAGGCGCGTGACCTCTTTTTTGCGGAACAGTCGCTGCAGCTTGCGCTCCTCGGGGGCGTTGCCCTTCTGCACCTCCGCGCCGCAGGTCTCAACGCTCTTTACGTTGTGCGCCTTGCTGGAGCCGGTCGCGCCGCCGATGCCGTCGCGCCCCGTGGCGCCGCCGAGCAGTATCACCGCGTCGCCGGGCGCGGGTTCTTCACGCCGCACGTTTTCGGCGGGGGCCGCGGCGATCACCGCGCCGATCTCCATGCGCTTGGCGGCGTAGCCGGGGTGGTATACCTCGTCCACGATGCCGGTGGCAAGGCCGATCTGGTTGCCGTAGCTGGAATAGCCCGCGGCGGCGGTGGTCACGATCTTGCGCTGCGGCAGCTTGCCGGGGATGGTATCCTCCACCGGGACGGTGGGGTCCGCCGCGCCGGTGACGCGCATCGCGCCGTATACGTAAGCCCTGCCCGAGAGCGGGTCGCGGATCGCGCCGCCGATGCAGGTGGCCGCGCCGCCGAACGGCTCGATCTCGGTGGGATGGTTGTGGGTCTCGTTTTTGAACAGCAGCAGCCACGGCTCCTTCACGCCGTCCGCCTCGATCTCGATCTTTACCGTGCAGGCGTTGATCTCGTCGCTCTCGTCCAGCTTTTCGAGATATCCGTTTTTGCGCAGGTACTTTGCCGCCAGCGTGGCGATATCCATCAGGCACACGGGCTTCTGCTCTCTGCCGAGCGCCTTTCGGGCGGCCATATATTCGTTATAGGTTTTCTGCAGGGTCTCGTCCTCGAACACGACGGAATCGATCTCGGTCAGGAACGTAGTGTGGCGGCAATGGTCGCTCCAGTAGGTGTCGATCATGCGGATCTCGGTAACGGTGGGGTCTCTGCCCTCTTCGCGGAAATACGCCTGACAGAACTTCAGGTCGTCGAGATCCATCGCCAGCCCCATTTCGCGCAAAAAGGAATTCAGCGCCGCTTCGTCCATATCGAGAAAACCGGCGAGGGTCTTCACCATGGGCGGCTCCTCGTAGTCCATCGCCAGCGTCGCGGGCTTTTCGAGGGAGGCCTCTCTTGCCTCTACGGGGTTGATCACGTATTTTTTGACGCGGGAAACCTCTTCATCGCTCAGCGCGCCGTACAGCGCGTAGACCCGCGCGGAGCGGATCAGCGGACGCTCGCCCTGCGAGATGATCTGGATGCACTGGGCGGCGGAATCCGCGCGCTGATCGAACTGCCCGGGCAGGTATTCCACCGCGAACACGTAAGCGCCGTCCGCTTCGATTTCTTCACACGCGACGTCCACCGGCGGCTCCGAAAACACGTTCGTCACAGCGGTACGAAACAGCTCTTCGGTGATGTTCTCAACGTCGTAGCGGTTCCACACGCGCACGTCGGAGAGCGACGCGATCCCCAGAAAATCTCTGGCGTCGCTCAGCAGCGCCTGCGCCTCGTGCCGCAGACCGGGCCTTTTTTCAACAAAAATTCTGTATACCATAGGTTCACCTTTTTTAATGCGGAATTCGGAATGCGGAATGCGGAATTATTAAAATTCCATTCCTGTTTTTGAATCCCTTTTTTTGAAATATATAATCAAAACGCGAAGCGTTTTCCTTCATTCCGAATTCCGAATTCCGAATTCCGAATTGTTTACGCATTGAGCGCTCTCTTCCCGATATCGCTTCTGCAATATTTGTTCTCGAACGAAACGTCTTCCATCAGTTCGTAGGCGTCGCGCACGGCGTTTTGCAGCGTATCCGCCACGGCGGTGACGCCGAGCACGCGGCCGCCGTTGGTGAACAGGGCGTCGCCCTCTTTTACCGCGCCTGCAACGTAGGTGTGCGGCAACGCTTTTTCGCCGATGTGAAGCGTCTTGTGCTTTTCGTAGGCCTGCGGATAGCCCGCGGACGCCGCGATCACGCAGCACGCGCTTTTATCGCTGAATTTTACTTCGGTTTCGGCAAGGCGCTCTTCGGTGACCGCAAGCATGATCTCGAGCAGATCGCTTTCGAGCAGCGGCAGCACCACCTGGGTTTCGGGGTCGCCGAAACGGCAGTTGTATTCGATCACCTTCGGGCCGTCGGCGGTGAGCATCAGGCCGAAATACAGGCAGCCCTTGAAGACGCGCCCCTCGGCGTTCATCGCGTTCATTGTGGGCAGAAAGATCTCTTTCATGCAGCGCGCGGCGATCTCTTCGGTGTAATAGGGGTTCGGCGCCACCGTGCCCATGCCGCCGGTGTTGAGGCCCGTATCGTTATCCCCGGCGCGCTTGTGGTCCATGGAGGAGACCATCGGGATCAGCGTTTTGCCGTCCGTAAAGCTCAAAACGGAGACCTCGGGGCCTTCCAGATACGCTTCGATCACGATATTCTCGCCGCTCTTGCCGAACTTCTTATCCTGCATCGCGGCGATCACGGCGTCTTTCGCCTCTTCGCGGGTAAACGCGACCACCACGCCCTTGCCAAGCGCCAGCCCGTCCGCCTTCACGACGGTGGGGATGGGGGCGGTATCGAGATACGAGAGCGCCGCCTCCATATCGGAGAACACCTCGTATTGCGCGGTGGGGATCCCGTATTTTTTCATCAGGTCCTTCGAGAACACCTTGCTGCCCTCGATGATCGCGGCGTTTTTCCGCGGGCCGAAGCAGGGGATCCCGTGCGCCTCGAGCGCGTCCACGCACCCCAGCACCAGCGGGTCGTCCGGCGTGACCACGGCGTAGTCGATCTTGTTCTCATACGCGAATTTCACAATGCCGTCGATATCGGTGGCGGCGATATTCACGCATTCGGCGTCAGAAGCGATGCCGCCGTTGCCCGGCAGCGCGAATATCTTCTCCGCCTTGGGATTTTCTTTTAATTGTTTGATGACGGCATGCTCGCGTCCGCCGCCGCCCACGACCAGAATTTTCATTGGAACCTCCGTAATAACGAAACATGAAAATTCGGAATTCGGAATTCGGAATTCGGAATTACGTGAAAAAAAAACAATAATTCCGAATTACGCATTACGCATTCCGCATTGGAACTCAGTGATGGAAAAGGCGCATGCCGGTAAACGCCATCGCCATGCCGTATTTATCGGCGCATTCGATCACGGCGTCGTCGCGGATGGAGCCGCCGGGCTCGGCGATATAGCTCACGCCGCTCTTATACGCGCGCTCGATGTTGTCAGAGAACGGGAAGAACGCGTCGGAACCGAGCGACACGCCCGTGATCGTGGCGAGATACGCCTTCTGCTCTTCGTCGGTGAACGGAGCGGGCTGCGAGGTGAAATACTTCTGCCAGTTGCCGTCGGCGGTGACGTCCTCTTCGTTGCGGTTGATGTAGCCGTCGATCACGTTGTCGCGGTCCGGGCGGCCGAGATCGGGCTTAAAGGGCAGGTTCAGCACCTTGTCGCTCTGGCGCAGGAACCACGTATCGGCCTTGCCGCCGGCAAGCCGCGTGCAGTGGATGCGGCTCTGCTGGCCCGCGCCCACGCCGATGGCCTGTCCGCCGTAAGCGAAGCACACGGAATTGGACTGGGTATATTTGAGGGTGATCAGGCTGATGATCAGGTCGCGCACCGCTTCTTCGGGCAGGTCCTTTTTGGCGGTCACAACGTTCGAGAGCAGCTCGCGGTCGATCTTGAACTCGTTTCTGCCCTGCTGGAAGGTGACGCCGAATACCTGCTTCTTCTCAATGGGGGCGGGCACGTAATCGGGGTCGATCTTAACGATATTGTAGTTGCCCTTGCGCTTGGTCTTTAAGATCTCAAGCGCCTCGTCGGTGTAGCCGGGGGCGATCACGCCGTCCGACACTTCTCTTTTGAGCATCAGCGCGGTGGTTTTATCGCAGACGTCGCTCATGGCCACCCAGTCGCCGAAGGAGCACATGCGGTCGGTGCCGCGGGCGCGGGCGTAGGCGCAGGCAAGCGGGGAATCGTCCAGCCCCTCAACGTCGTCCACAAAGCAGGCCTTTTTCAGCTTTTCGGGCAGCTTCACGCCGACCGCCGCCGAGGTAGGCGAAACGTGCTTGAAGGAGGTAACGGCGGGAAGCCCCAGCGCCGCCTTCAGCTCTTTTACGAGCTGCCATGAATTGAACGCGTCCAAAAAGTTGATGTAGCCGGGGCGGCCCGAGAGGATCTCGATGGGCAGGTCGCTGCCGTCTTCCATAAAGATCTTGGAGGGCTTCTGGTTGGGGTTGCAGCCGTACTTCAGTTCAAATTCTTTCATGTTAACGCTCCTTATTTGTTTTTATTGATGATCTTTTCTTCGTAATCGCCGGTGGCAAGGTCGGTATAGCGCACCCAGAGAGAGATCTTGTTGTCTTCGTTCAAGTTGTTCCACAGCGTGTCGGCAAATTCGTCGATGCGCTCCGGGATCGCCACGCGCTCCGGCTCGCCCTGGAACGTGGGAATGGGATTGCCGTTGCACACGTATGTATGGATGAAGTGGCCGAGGCCCGCCTTCGCGGGATAGGAAAAGCCGTAGCGGGCGCAATCGCTGCCTTCGGCGTCGATGCTCTTCAGGATGCTCATGCGGTAGCTGAAACCGCCCTCGCCGAACGAGATCATGCCGCTGATGCGGGGCGTGAAATTGGGCGCGTCCGGCTCGAAGCAGCGGCTCTCCAGCGCCTTGCCGAAGAACAGGCCGTTTTCAAGGCCTTCATAGATCGTATCGGTCTGGTCGCCGTTGGTCACGATCAGGTCGTTCCCGTTTTTACGCACGGCGGCGTAGATGATGAGGCTCGGGTCCTCCACCTTGGAAGCGTCGAACGGCTCGGTGAAGATCTCGCCGTTTTTCTCGGTGAAGACCCGGTTGCGGGAGTTGGCGCTGCGGCCCATGATGAAATACGCCGCCACGGCCTTTTTGCCGTCCGCGCTGCAGCCGAGCACGATGCCGCGCCCCGGGTATTCGTTGGTTCTCAGAAGCTCGCCGATGCAATTGATTTTGTAAATGTCCATATATATGCTCCTTCTCTTAAATTTCAGTTTGTCTCACTGTTCAATTAACAATTAACAAAGAACAATTAACAATTTCGGAAAACGCTTACGCGTTTTGATTATAAAAAAATTTACGAAAGAAGGAAAAGCCTGCTCATCCGATGAGTATAATCGGGTAAGGGCGGAGCCCTTCATCAATTGTTAATTGTTAATTTTTAATTTTTCATTGGCGCGCACTGTGCGACAAATTCCAATTTATTCTTCCAATATCTTTGCCGAAACCAGCTCCGCCGCCCGGGGCAGCAGCAGCCATTCGGCCTGCTCCATCACGCGGCGCTGCAGCGTTTCGGGCGTATCGCCGGGCAGCACGTCCACGGCCTTCTGCAGAAGGATCTCGCCGCCGTCCGGGATCTCATTGACGAAATGCACCGTGGCGCCGGTCACCTTCACGCCCTTTGCAAGCGCCGCCTCGTGCACCCTGAGGCCGTACATGCCCTCGCCGCAGAACGACGGGATCAGCGACGGGTGGACGTTCAGTATGCGTTTCTCGTACCTGCGGGTAAAGTTCTCGCTCAAAATGCACATGAAGCCCGCAAGAATGATGAGCTCAACGCCGTTTTCTTCAATCAGCGAAACGATGCGCGCCTCAAACTCCGCCTGCGAAAGGCATTCTTTTTTGTTTACCACGGCGGTTTTCACGCCCGCCGCCTGCGCGCGCTGCAGCGCGTACGCTCCCGGCTTGTTTGAGATCACGAGCGCGATCTTTCCGCTTCGGATCACGCCGCTCTTCTCGGCGTCAAGCAGCGCCTGCAGATTGGTGCCGCCGCCGGAAACGAGAACGGCGATTTTTACTTTACCTGTCATAAACAACAACCCTTTTTTTTAATTCGGAATGCGGAATTCGGAATGCGGAATTATTATATTCTTTTACTTTTTCGGTTTTGGAACGCCCTTTTTTAATTCGGAATGCGGAATTCGGAATTCGGAATTGTTTTATTCTTTTACTTTTTCGGTTTTGGAACGCCCTTTTTTAATTCGGAATGCGGAATTCGGAATGCGGAATTGTTTTATTCTTTTACTTTTTCGGTTTTGGATAATTCTTTATTCTGTAAATATATAATCAAAACGCGAAGCGTTTTCCTTCATTCCGAATTCCGCATTCCGAATTATTAAAGTTCCATTCCTGTTTTTGAATCCCTTTTTTTGGAATATATAATCAAAACGCGAAGCGTTTTCCTTCATTCCGAATTCCGAATTCCGAATTATTTTATTTCTCCTTCCCGATCATTCCGAGAACCGGCAAAACCATCCCGCCGAGGCTGTTGCCGAGGATCACGGTCCAGATGAACGCGAAGGCTTTGATATCCACGATGCCGGAAGCCGCGAAATAGAACATATCCGCAATGGAGTGCTCGAAGCCCGCGAGAATGAACACCGGAATGCAGAACAGGATGCCCACGATCTTCTTATGGTCGCGCCACACGCTCACCGCGACGTACATCAGCACGCCGCAGAAGAAGCCGCGGATCAGTGTCTGCACAAAGGTCTGGTCCAGCTTTTTCGTACAGATCGCAAGCGCCGTTTCGCCGAGCGCGGGCAGGCCGAAACGGATCAGGTACCCGCATACCGCGGTGCCGATCAGGTTGCCCAGCAGCCCCAGCAGCAGCACCGAAAAGGCCTCTTTATCGTGCTTTTCGGGGATGAAGCCGATCTTGCCGGTATACAGCGAATAGCCCCTGATGCAGATCGTGAGCAGCGCCACGGTAAAGAGCGCCGCGCCCACGTATTTATTGTCGCAGGCGAGAAACACCGCCCCACCGATGCTGATCATGATACCGGCCTGCACGCCGGAAAGCGCTTTTTTCAGCATAGCGTCACCTTCTTATCGGACGCCGCGATCTCGCCGATCACGTAGGCGTCCTCGCCCGCGCGTCCGAGCAGCTCCAGCGCCTTCGCGGCCTGCGACGCGGGCACGATCACGCACATACCCACGCCCATGTTGAAGGTGTTGAACATATCGCGCTCGTCGATGCCGCCTGCTTTCTGAATGAGGCCGAAGATCGGCGGTACCTTTACCGCGCTCTTTTCGATGCGCGCGCCGAGCCCGTCGGGGATGCAGCGCGGGATGTTCTCGTAAAAGCCGCCGCCCGTGATATGCGAAATACCGCGCACGTCCACGCTGCCGAACAGGCTCTGAACGGGCTTTACGTAAATCTTGGTGGGGGTGAGCAGCGTTTCGCCCAGCGATCTGCCGCCGAGCTCTTCCACGGGAGCGGAAATATCGGCGCGCTCCACGTCGAACACCTTGCGCACCAACGAAAAGCCGTTGGAATGCACGCCGGAGGACGGCAGCGCGATGATCGCGTCGCCCGGGCGCATTTTGCTGTGGTCGATGATCTTTTCTTCGTCCACCACGCCCACGGCGAAGCCCGCGAGATCGTATTCGTTTTCGGGGTAGAAGCCCGGCATCTCGGCGGTTTCGCCGCCCACCAGCGCGGCGCCCGCCTGCACGCAGCCCTCGGCCACGCCCTTTACGATATCGGCGATGCGCTCCGGCACGTTTTTGCCGCAGGCGATGTAATCAAGGAAAAACAACGGAGAAGCGCCGCAGCAGATCACGTCGTTCACGCACATGGCGACGCAGTCGATCCCCACGGTATCGTGCCTGTCCATTAAAAAGGCAAGCTTTAATTTGGTGCCGACGCCGTCGGTGCCGCTCACCAGCACCGGGCTTTTCATGCCGGCGATATCGGGCTTGAACAGGCCGCCGAAGCCCCCCAGCCCGCTCATCATGCCGGGCACAAAGGTTTTCGCGGCGTGCTTTTTTATAAGCTCCGTGGAGCGGTAGCCCGCGGTGATATCCACGCCCGCTTCGGCGTAGGCTTTGGATGCGGAATTTTCGATCATGGTTTATTCCTCCCCGTTCCAGCAGTAGGTGCAGAGCTGCTCCTTCGGCAGGCCGATGGCCTCCACGATGCCCTCGAGGCTCTGGAATTCCAGACTCGCCAGATGCAGCTCGTCACAGATGGCGGCGCGCAGCTTCTTTCCGCGCTCGGTATTGAAATCGGAATACTCCTCAATATATTTGAAGCCCTCTTCGCCCTCGATCTCAAGGATCTTGCGGCGGGCGATCAGCTCCAGGTCGGAAGTGGCGCGGCTGAAGTTTAAAAACTTGCAGCCGTACATGATGGGCGGGCAGGCGGAGCGCATGTGCACGGCCTTCGCGCCGCTCTCGTACAGGAATTCCACGGTTTCCCTGAGCTGCGTGCCGCGCACGATGGAATCGTCCACAAACAACAGGCTCTTGTGCCTTATCAGCTCCTGCACCGGGATCTGCTTCATCTTGGCGACGCGGTTGCGCTGCGTCTGATCGGTAGGCATGAAGCTGCGCGCCCAGGTGGGCGTATACTTGATGAACGCCCTTGCGAAGGGCAGGCCCGATTCGTTGGAATAACCGATGGCGTGCGGGGTACCGGAATCCGGCACGCCGCCCACGTAATCCACGCCCTCGTTGTTGTTCATCTCTTTGTCGTGCCGCGCCATGATGCGGCCGTTCACGTAGCGCATCACCTCCACGTTCACACCCTCGTAGGTGGATGTGGGATAGCCGTAGTAGCTCCACAAAAACGAGCAGAAGCGCATCTTTTCACCGGGCGGGGAGAGCTGTGTTACACCCTCGGCCGTGACCTGCACGATCTCGCCGGGGCCGAGCTCTTTTTCGATCTCGAAGCCCAGCTTCTGCGCCGCGAAGGATTCAAACGTGACGCACATGCCGTCTTCCCGCCGCCCGATCATCACCGGCAGGCGGCCCACCTTGTCGCGCGCGGCGATCAGCGTGCCGTCGTCCTTTAACAGAAGGATGGACGCCGTGCCCTCGATCTGGTTCTGCGCGAAGCGGATGCCCTCGGTAAAGCTGCTCTTCTGGCTGATGAGCGCCGCGATCAGCTCGGTGGAGTTCACCGCGCCGCCGGTCATCGCGTCGAAATGCCCGCCGCCGAAATTCAGAACGCGGTCGATAAGGGCATTCGCGTTATTGACGACGCCGATCACACAGATGGCATAGGTGCCCATCACCGACCGGATCAGCAGCGGCTGCGGATCGAAATCGCTGATCACGCCGATGGCGGCGTTGCCGCGCATTTCCTGCGTGATGCGCTCGAAGCGCGTGCGGAACGGCGAATTTTCTATGTTGTGGATCACGCGCTGCAGCCTGCGCCCGGTATCGAACGCCGCCATGCCCGCGTTGCGCGTGCCGAGGTGCGAATGGTAGTCTGTGCCGAAAAAGACGTCGGTCACCACGTCTGTTTTACATACTGCGCCGAAAAAACCGCCCATAAAACGTCCTTTCTTGAAACAGGAAACTTAAGCAAATTAGGAATTCGGAATTCGGAATTCGGAATTGATTCTGTAGGGAACGACGACCTCGGCGTTCCGCAAACTGGCGATCTGCACCACATCCGCAATTGGGCACCTCTAAAAACTATCGCCCTACGGGCTAAGGCGCCCACTTGCTTGCATATTTTTGCCATATTGCCCAAAAACTCCTTGAAAGACGTCAGTATTCCTGCGTCGTTTTTGAACAATCTGACTAAAAATCTGACGGCGCAATTGAACACCTTTAGTTTTTAGAGGTGCCCAATTCCGAATTCCGCATTACGAATTCCGAATTAACCGAAGACCCTTCTCATCATCTCCGCGTACGCGTCCTCAACGTTTCCGAGGTCGCGGCGGAAACGGTCCTTATCGAGCTTTTCGTTGGTCTTCGCGTCCCAGAAGCGGCAGGTATCGGGGCTGATCTCGTCCGCCAGCACGATCTCGCCGTCCGCGGTTTTGCCGAACTCGAGCTTGAAATCAACCAGCTTTACGCCGATGGAAAGGAAGAACTCCTTCATCACGCTGTTGATCTTAAAGGCCATGGCCTTGATGGTATCGATCTCTTCCCAGGTGGCGACGCCCAGCGCGACTGCGTGATAGGCGTTCATCAGCGGGTCGTGCAGCTCGTCGTTCTTGTAGCTGAATTCGATGGTGGGCTCTGCGAACGGGATGCCCTCTTCCACGCCGAAGCGCTTGGCGAAGCTGCCCGCGGAAATGTTGCGGATGATGACCTCCAGCGGCACGATCTTCACCTTTTTCACCAGCGTGTCGCGGTCGGAAAGCTCCTGTACGAAATGGGTGGGCACGCCGTTCTTTTCAAGCAGCTGCATAATGCGGTTGCTCATCTTGTTGTTCACCACGCCCTTGCCGGTAATGGTGCCCTTCTTGAGGCCGTCGAACGCCGTGGCGTCGTCCTTATAGCTGACGATCACAAGATTCTCGTCGTCCGTTGCGTAAACCTTCTTTGCCTTGCCTTCGTAAAGCTGTTCTCTTTTTTCCATGATTCGTTCCTCCCGAATTAACCTTTGGTTATATCAATTCCGAATTCCGAATTCCGAATTATTGATTGTATTTCTCCGTTACCTCCGC
>JAFRSZ010000266.1 GCA_017439205.1 Clostridia bacterium | reverse complement strand
CACTGGCAGAGCGGGCTGATCGCTCAGGTCGTTTTCGACGGCAAACTGCATATAAACTATGTACCGGTCGTCGTGACCGAAACCGGTATCACGCTCGCGCCGCCGGAGAGAAGCGCCGAGATTATGCAGGGGCTCGAAAACCGCAGCCGTATCCTGCAAAATGAGGACGCGTGGCTCGGCGAATGGGAGGCGTTCTGCAGGTCTGTGCCGTATTACGTGGATGCTGTTGCGAACGCGTTCAAAGATATCCCGGAAGGGGAGCTGTGCAATCAGATCTTCCCGCATTATCTTGACTGCGAAGCCCACCTGGACGTGTGGCATACGGTATTCAAAAGCTGGCACGGAAACAAAACCTCCGGCGCATCCGAAGCAAATATTCTGAAAGGAAGTAACAATATGTTCAACATTGCCATCGACGGGCCCAGCGGGGCCGGAAAGAGCAGCGCCGCGAAGGGCGCGGCGAAGGAGCTCGGCTTTATTTATGTGGATACCGGCGCGCTCTACCGCGCGGTGGGCGTCGCCGCCCTGCGGCGAGAGATCCCCACGGCGGACGCCTCCGCCGTCGCAGCGATGCTGCCGGAGCTTGAGATCGCCCTGAAGTTTGAAGAAGGGGAGCAGAAGGTGTACCTGAACGGCGAGGACGTGAGCAAAACCATCCGTCTGCCGGAGGCCAGCATGGCGGCGTCGGACGTTTCCGCCGTGCCGGCGGTGCGCGCCTTCCTGTTCGATCTGCAGAAAAACCTCGCAGCGAAGAACGACTGCATCATGGACGGCCGTGATATCGGCACCGTGGTGCTGCCGGACGCGCAGCTCAAGGTTTACCTCACCGCCTCCGCCGAGGAGCGCGCCAACCGCAGGTATAAGGAGCTCGTCGAGCGCGGCACGCCGGTGGATTACGATAAACTGCTCGAAGAGATCAAACAGCGCGATTATAACGACAGCCACCGTGCCATCGCTCCCTTAAAGCCCGCGCCGGACGCGGTGATCCTGGATTCCAGCGACCTGACGCTGGCCGAGGTGATCGAAAAGATCGTGAATATGGCAAAGGAGATATTGCCGCATGACGAAGCCTGAGATCCGTCTCGCCAAAACCGCGGGGTTCTGTTTCGGCGTGGACCGCGCGGTAAAGCTGCTGAACGCCCATCTGGACGACGGCGGAAAAGCCTGCACGCTGGGGCCGCTGATCCATAACCCCGGCTTTATTGAGGAGCTGCGTCAGCGGGGCGTGGAAACGGTGAGCGCGCCGGAAGAGACGCCGCCCGGCGTTACGCTGTTTATCCGCACCCATGGCGTAACGAAAGAAGTGAGCGAAAGGATCGCTTCTCTGGGCCTCGACTGCCGCGACGTGACCTGTCCGTTCGTTAAGCGCATCCACGGCATCGTGAAGGAACGGGGCGAGGCGGGCGATACCGTTGTGATCGCGGGGGACGAAGACCACCCCGAGGTGCAGGGCATCAAGAGCTACGCGGGTGAGAACGTAACGGTGGTAAAAAGCGCCGAAGACCTCGAAAAACGCATCGTTTCCGGCGAGATCCCTGCCGATGCGCCGGTTTCTCTGGTCTCACAGACCACTTTCGACGCAAAAGAGTTTAAAAAATGTGAAAAAATTGCAAATTCCCTATGTACAAACGTAAAAATTTATGATACGATATGTAATGCTACCGCTCTCAGACAAGCCGAGGCAGAAAAGCTCTCGGGAGAGAATGATATGATGATCGTGATCGGCGGGCGCAACAGTTCCAACACCCGTAAGCTGTTTGCGCTTTGCAGCGAGCACTGTGAAACGTATCTTATCGAAAGCGCTGCGGAGTTATCCGAAATAAATTTTAACGGCGTTTTATCGATCGGAGTTACTGCCGGGGCGTCCACCCCGGATAGTATAATTAAGGAGGTAGTCAAAACAATGTCCGAGATGAATGAAACCATCGGAACTGTGGCAGAGGCTGAGGAACAGGCCGAAGTTACTGTGAACCCTGAAGAAATGTCCTTCGCAGAGCAGTTGGAAGAAGACTTCAACACACGTCAGACCACCGGTAAAAAGGCTGTTGGTATCGTTACCCGTGTTTCGGCAAACGAAATCGAAGTGGATATCGGCAGGAAGCAGACCGGTTATATCCCGATCGACGAGTACAGCGCGGACCCCGCTGCTGATCCTACGAAGGAACTGAAAGTTGGCGATGAGATCAATGTGGTCATCATGAAGACGAACGACGCCGAAGGCACCGTTCTGCTTTCAAAGCGCCTGTACGACATTTCTCAGCATTGGGACGCGATCGTTGAAGCAAACAAGGAAGGAACCATTCTTGAGGGTACCGTTGGTGAAGTCATCAGCAAGGGCCTTATCATCTACCTGAACGGCGTAAGAATCTTCATTCCCGCTTCGCATTCCACCGTACCCAAAGACGGCCGTCTTGAGGATATGCTCAACAAGACCGTGAAATTCAAAATCATCGACACCGATCGCCGCGGTCACAAGGCTGTCGGTTCCATCCGCGACGCTTTCCGCGAGACCCGCAAGGAAGCCAGAGACAAGTTCTGGGCCGAGGCCGCCGAAGGCCAGCACTACACCGGCACCGTGAAGTCCCTTACCGATTACGGCGCGTTCGTAGAGCTCGCTCCCGGCGTGGACGGCATGATCCACCGCAGCGAGCTTTCCTGGAAGCGCATCAAGCACCCGAGCGAAGTTGTGAACGTAGGCGATACCGTTGACGTTTACATCAAGGGCCTCGATACCGAGAAGAAAAAGATCTCTCTCGGCTACAAGAAGATCGAGGATAATCCGTGGGAGATCCTCAGAAGAGATTATCCCGTGGGCAGCGAGATCACCGTTAAGATCGTGCGCATGACCGCGTTCGGCGCGTTCGCCGAGATCTTCCCGAAGATGGAAGGCCTGATCCACATTTCTCAGATCGCCAACGAGCGCATCGAGAAGCCGCAGGATGCTCTTTCCATCGGCGACGAAGTCAAGGTCAAGGTGACCGATATCGATTTCGATAAGAAGCGCATCAGCCTTTCCATCAAGGCGCTGCTTCCTCCGCCCGAGAGAAAGTTCGAGAAGAGAGAAGCTCCCGTAGAGAAGGGCCCCGCCGTTTACTCGATCGACGACCTTCTTGCAAAGGCCAACGCCGCTGAGGCTGCCGCCGCTGCCGCAGAAGAGGCTCCCGCCGCTGTGGAAGACGTTGTTGACGCCGTAGCCGAAGAGGCTCCCGCCGCCGTGGAAGAGGCTGCCGACGCTGTTGCCGAGGAAGCTCCCGCCGCGGAAGAGGCTGCAGATTCCGTTGAGGAAGCTCCCGCCGAATAAGCAAAACCGTAACGAAGGACTCCGAAAGGGGTCCTTTTTGCTTTGGACGTTCTGTTAAAATTACAGTTTATCGCTGTGTTCCGGATTTCTCCGTAGGGGGCGGCGTCTCGACGCCCCGCCAAGTATATTGTTTGAAACCGTTATTTACAAAGCGAAACACCAACACATATCGTTGGTAATTAATATATGTTGAATTCTATGGTTCGCGGGGCGTCGAGACGCCGCCCCCTACGGGAGGGTATCCTAAACCGCGCGACAAACTGCAATTCCTCT
>JAFRSZ010000265.1 GCA_017439205.1 Clostridia bacterium | reverse complement strand
TGAAGATGGCGTACAGCGTATCGTTATAATTGTCGATCGTGATCGTCTGTCCGGCTTTGGAACCGCTGGTGGCGCCCTGCGTGCCGTTCCAGCCCTCGAACTTCCAGGTGCCTGTGGAGGAGCTTCCCTTCTCTTTCTTGGCGGTGTAGTTCGCGCCGCTTGGGATCGTGTAGGTCACGTTCGCGCTGCTCGTGCTGGTATTTGTGGTGTTATCCGGCCCCGGTACGGGGGAGGTGCCGCCGTTGCCGCTTACGTTATATGTAATTTTATACGTGGGCGTGATGTTGAATTTGAAATAATGCACCAGGCTGTCGTACTTCGCGGAAACGGTGACGGACGCCTTCTGGTACGTGTTGTTGGTGGGGCCCATCGTGAAGGTGCAGCTCTCGCTTGCGCCGGTGGTGGAAAGCGAGGTGGTGCAGGCAACCGTACCGTCTTTGCTCCAGCTCTTGGGAGCGGCGGTCCAGATCACGTTATACTGGTCGTAAACGTAAGCGTTCATGGCCTGCGTTTTGTTGGCGCCGCCGGTGGCGTTCAGGGTAAAGTTGTAGGTCGTGGTTTGGCCGTTGGCTTCGGAATTGGAAGTGGCCACTTTGGTCGCCGCGGGACGGCCGGTGGTGTTCAGATCGAACGTGGCGGATTTGAACGATGATCCGCCGCCGCCGGAGGTGGTATCGGAATAAAGATTGAACTCACCGAGATTCATCCAGCTTCCGTATTCACCGGTTGCGGCGTTCTTTACGCGGACCTCGATCTTGCTGGTGACCCGCTGCGAATCGTAGAACATGCTGTTGTTTTTGCAGATATTGCAGCCGATGTAAATTCTTGAGGGCCAATAAGCGGAATCTGTCAGCGTGCAGATATCGGTGGCGCCGCCGTCCACCGTTGCCCAGCCGGTGCCGATGCTGCCGCTCCAGATCTGGCTCTGGGTGCCGGTGCCGTTTTTGTCTTTGCCGTAAACGGTACAGGTACCGCCGCCGTCCTGGCCGTCGTAGTTATCGCTGCGGCTGACGCGGTTAACTCTGATCTGATACGTGTGTTTGGGGCTGGCGGTGTACGCCCCGGCCGTGAGCTTCGAGAAATCGAGCATCGCGACCACGGAGAGACACATGACCAGCGCGAGGAAAACGCTCAGCGCTTTTTTGCCGTAGTTTTTCATAAAAGATCCTCCTGCTGTTTGGATAGGGTACAAAAGGGTATAAAATACCCCTGCTTATACATTATTCATTATAGCAATCAATACGCGAAAAAGCAAATCGCGTTTTCAACAAAAAAACAAATTTTGGTTTGGCTAAAACTTACAAAAACATACAACTGCGTTTTTTTGTTAAAGAATAGTTCACAGAATCAAGATCCGGTAAACAAAATGAGACCCGCTTCCCGGAGGGAAACAGGTCCTGAATACAGGCGCGGTTCTTACCGTTTTCCGGCGTCGCCGGTTTCGGCCCTCACCCGGGAGATCCCGCTTTTTTGCGCGTACGTTTTATACAGTCCCAGGCGCGCGAGCCACGCGCCCATCACTGCAAAGCCGAGCGCGCCGAGCGCGCCGCCCAGCGTCAGCACGAACGCCCAGCCGCTGAAGCCCTGCCCGCGCAAACCGAATACAAGCAGCAGGATCGCGCCGGCGATGAAGGCCGCCGTACACAGGCACGCCCCCGCGATGGCAAGCCGCGGCAGCAGCGCCGAATGCACCAGAACGGCGTCCACGGCGAGCCGCGTAAGGCTTTTGTAATTGTATTTGGATTCCCCTGCCGGCCGCGCAGCGCGGGCGTGCGACACCGTGGTTTTGGGGAACGGCAGCGTGCTTGCCGCAGCGGGAAGAAAATACGGGACGGCGTCGTAAGCGTGCAGCGCCTCCACCGCGCGCCTGCTCATAAGGCGGAAATTGGAATGCTGGCTTACAAGCCCCGTTCGCATAACACGCATCATAAAATAGAACGCGGCGGAAAAGAACCGCTGCGACAGAGGGTCGTCGCCGCGCTCGCTGCGTACGCCGAGCACAAGATCGTTCCCTTCGTAATACCGGCGGATCATCTCGTCCGCGGCCTCGATATCGTCCTGCAGATCGCAATCCATCGTGATCACGAAATCGGCCCTCTCGGCGGCGTAATACATACCCGCCAGCAGGGCGTTCTTTTCGCCGCTGTTCTTTTCAAGATCGATACCGATCGCAAGGGGATCGGCGCTGTGCTGCGCGCAGATGGTTTCCCATGTCCGATCCGGCGAGCCGTCGTTCACGAACAGAACGCGGCTGTTTTCTGAAACGAGCCCCGCGGCGATCAGCGCCCGCAGCTTTCGCACGAAGACCGGCGCGGTGAGCGGCAGAACCTCTTCTTCTTTATAGCAGGGGATCACGAAATACAACGTATCGGCCATAGGCTTCCTCCGCAGGCGGCAAGACCCGCCGTTTACTGTTTCTTCTGGATGCGCGCGCGCAGCGTCATGGCGGCGTTTTTTACCAAACGCTGCGCCTTCGGCGCAAGGGTGGTGTTGATAAACGACCTTCTGATCTGCCAGTCTTCCTTTTTTGCGTCGGAAGAATGCACGCCGCCCTTCCACCGAAACGGGATGATACCGCTGCCGCAGCATCTGCAGAATTCGTGCGGCTGCGAAAACGCCTGCCGGATATCCCATCCGTTCAGGCCCTCGGCATACAGATCGACAAAGTCCGTCTCGGGATAAGACGCGCCGAAGCGGCGGTTGAAGCGGCTGATGCAGTATGCGTAAGAGCAGGGCGCGAGCTTTCCGTCGCCCATCATATGGCAGTGCGTAAAAATACAGTTGTTGAACGCCGGGGCGGGATCGTCAACGGGGACTTCGAGAATGTTTCGGAAAAAGAACCGCATCGGCACGCTGAAATTGCAGGCGACTCCGGCATTTTTGAGCGTATGGAGGATCTCCGCTTTTTTGCGATGCGTGGGCGGGTAATTCGAGATATCAAAGCTGCAGTCGGCGGCTTTGACGCGCGCGAGCACGTCGGCGGAGAGCCCGGACAACAGCAGCCCGTTGGTGACGATGCGCAGATCGGAATCAGGAAAGATCTCCCGCGCCGCCTCCGCGTATTCGGCCAACCGGGGATTCAGCAGCGGCTCGCCGCCCATGATACGGATCTTTTCGATCCCCCAAAACAGCTTCTTCATCTGTCTGAGGTCGGAAACATACCGGTCGTAATCATAAAATTTACCGCCGGGTTCGTTTGCAAGGTTTGAAAAATCGCAGCAGCCGCGGCAATTGAGATTGCATACGCGGGTGATCTCGGTCTCCATATAATCAAGCCGCGGTTTTGAGAGATCGATCCCGACCGGATCCGCGGCGGAGCGAACGTCATACGGGAGGACGTACAGACGCGCTCCCGGCGCATCGCGCAGCGGCAGTACGGCGGCGCGCAGTTTACGGTTCTCAAGCGCGAGCAGGACGCCCTGCGCGGCGGCTTCCCGAAGCGCGTCTGCCGCGGGCAGGTCTTTTACAAAGCGGAATTCGGCCTGAGGGCAGAGCTTCTGCAGCGCGGGAAACCGTTTTTTGTCGTCGTAATATACAAAAGCGATCCGTTCCAGAATTCTCACCGCCTGTTCCCGGCTTCGCCGCCCCGCCCATCCGGGGCAAAGGCGTTCAACAGCCCGATCACGTAAGACTGCTCTTCAAAAGACATTTCATTATATATAGGCAGCGAGAGCACGGTATCGCTGAGCGCTTCCGTCACCGGCAGACTCCCGGGCTGCAGACCGAGGTAAGCGTACGCCTCCGAGAGATGCGCCGGGATCGGGTAATGGATGAGCGTATGCACGCCGTTCTCATGCAGATACCGCTGCAGCGCGTCGCGTTCGCGGCAGCGTACAACATACTGGTGCCAGACGTTATAAACGTCGGGACGGATCCCGGGCAGACGGAGCAACGGATTGCGGATCTCATTCGTATATCTCGCTGCAAGCGCGCTGCGCTCGGCGTTCATCTCGTCCAGATATTTCAGTCTGATCCGCAGAAGGCCCGCCTGCAGCTCGTCCAGCCGGGAATTGACGCCGACCACGGCGTTGCAATACTTTTTTTCGCTGCCGTTGTTGCGGAAGATCCTGCATTTTTCGGCAAAGGAAGCGTCGTTCGTAACAATGGCGCCGCCGTCGCCGAAGCCGCCGAGATTTTTGGTGGGATAAAAGGAGAAGCAGGAAGCATAGCCGAACGAACCGGCCTTTTTGCCTCTTTCGGAAGCGCCGTGGGCCTGCGCGCAGTCCTCCACCAGCAGAAGGCCGTGTTTTTCGCAAAGCGAAACGATGGGCTCCATCGGCGTCATCATGCCGAACAGATGCGTCGCCAGTACGGCTCTTGTGCGGGAGGTGATCTTTTTTTCAAGATCGGCGGGGTCGATGCCGTAATATGCGTCCGGCTCCACGGCAACGGGCGTCGCGCCGCAGTCGGAGATCCCCATAAAGCCCGCGATAAAGGTATTGCCCTGCACCAGCACCTCGTCGCCGGGGCCGAGCCCCAGCACGCGGAACGTGATGCGGAGCGCGTCCAGCCCGCTGTTTACGCCGACGCAGTGCGAAACGCCGAGATACGAAGCGAACGCCTCCTCAAACCCCGCAAGCTCCCGTCCGCAGATATAACTGCCCGAGCGCAGGACCTCGAGCGCTTTCGCATCATATTCCTCTTTATGCTTTTCATATGCGCGATCCAACCGCACAGCATAAATATCCACACGATCCCCCGAAACCGAATTTTTTTAAAGCATATCATAAAATCATTTATATTGCAATACCGAAACGCCGAAAAGCGACGGGGAAAAGCCCACAAACGAAACGGCGCAGACAGCAGACGAAAAAAAATTGACAACTATAATTTTGTTCTATATAATTATTAAGGAAAGATCGGCACGCCGCTTCATTTCGCGGCGCAACGGCCCGGCATACCGAAAAACAAGGAGCAACTTATGATCAGACGAAAAGAACTCCGCAGCGAGTACGTTTATTATGATCTCGCCGCCGCTGCCGCAGGGACGGCGCTGTTTCTTCTGCTGCTGTTCACGGCGAAATACGGTGTGAGCGACGTGGACGAATGCTTCTATCTCACTGTGCCGCAGCGCATTCTCAAGGGCGACAGACTGATCGTGGACGAGTGGAACCTTTCGCAGTTCACATATCTGTTCACTCTTCCCTTTTACCGGCTTTACACCCGCCTGAACGGCGGAACGGAAGGGATCGTACTTGCTTCGCGTTATCTGTTTATCTCCTTCCAGATCCCGGTATACTGTTTTCTTTACCGAAAGCTGCGCCGTTACAAAGCCGCAGCCGTTCTCGCCGCGGTCTCTTTCTGCGCAATGGTGCCGCAAACGATGCTGGCGCTTTCCTATTATACCATCTCCACGCCGTTCGTTTTGTTTGTGGGACTGATTCTGTTTACGGATGAAAAAAGAAAAAAACCGGCTGCGCTGTTTTTCACAGGCGTTTTGCTGGCGATCGCCGTGATGACGGAACCGACGCTGATCCTGCCGTTCGGCGTTTGGTTTGTTTTTACGGTGATCCGCGACGTTTTGGGCCGCAAGGGGCGCTCCTTTATGCGTTCTTTTGATTTTGCGCCGGATCTGCGGGCGTTTCTATGGATGAGCGCAGGCGCAGCCGCCGTTTTTGCGGTTTTTATCGCTGTACTTATAAAAATGGGCAGCTTTTCTTCGATCTCGCTTGCGCTGCCCTACCTGTTTACCGGCAAAGAATACAATGCGGGCAACCTGCTGGATCTTAAGCGCTTGTGGAACGCGTTCCGGTATTACGGCGCCGTGTTCCCGCTGGGGCTGTTCTTATGTCTTGCGGCGGCGGCTTTTCTCAACGTACGAAAAGAAAAAATGAAAAAATGGCGTCCGGAGGTCCTTGTCTGCGCCTTTGTACTGCTTACGGCCTGCTACGTAACCGCCGGCATACGCACGCTGAAATCAACGGGATATGAAGAAGGCACGCTGTTTTGCCAGGCACATAATATCCCCGTGCTCGTTTTTGCGCCGACCATATATCTGCTGCGAGAGAAAAAAGACAACAGAAATTTCTGTATTCTGCTGATGGGACTTTGCTACACGCTGATCGTTGATTTGTTTTCGGAGATGATGCTCTCCGCCGGCGGAGGGATCGTGCGGACGGCATTGCTGATCGACCTGTTCGCGCTCGCACGGGAACTGAGAACGGACCTTGCCTCCGCTCAAAATCGAAAACACAGCATGCGCAAAAACAACCGGAAGCCGCTGCAGGCCGCAATCGCGGCGCTCGCGGTATGCGCTGCGGCGGGGGTTGTGTTCCACAGCGCATTCGTGTACGTAGTTGCTTTTTATCAGCCGCCGGAACGCCTCCTGATGCGGTCGGCAGAAAAACGGGACGCGGAGATCACGGCCGGACCTTATAAAGGACTGAAAACGATCCCCCGCGTGAAACAGATCTGCGACGATACAATGGAAGACCTTGATATCATCCGCAGGAACGCCGACGGCGCTTCCGTTACGATAATGGATCTGAATTGCTGGATGTATCTTTATCTGGATATGCCCTTCGCCACGTTTTCCGCCTGGTACGAAAATGAAACGGTACGGCAGCACGCTTACTGGAAGCTGACGCCGGAGCATGAACCCGATTATCTTTACATACCGTTCTACGATTGCTTTTTCTTTTCATATCCCGGCGAAGCCGAAATGCGGATGAAGCTGGAACAAACGCTGCGCTATGTTGAAGGCGAGACAACAGAAGGGAAAGCCGGATATATTATAAAAGTAAGCGGCGTAAAACCCTGAGAGAACGCCCGCACGCAAAAGGCGGACAAACATAAAAAACGATTTGAATGAGGCGGTTGCTATAAAGAAAAAACTTCGGCTGCAAAGCACGAAAATCGACGCCTGCGATTTATTTGCCGTGATCGCAGGACTTGCGCTGACGCTGTATTTTCTGTTGACGGCGAAACTGAGCGTGGGCCTCCCGGATGAAACGACTTATCTTTCGATCCCGATGCGGATCCTGCAGGGAGACCGTTTTTTTATCGACGAATGGAATCTTCCGCAGCTCTCGTCGCTGTGTTCCTTTCTGCCGTTCAAAATTTTCGTTGCCTTAACGGGAAGCACCGACGGGTGCGTCCTTTTTATGCGCTTCGTTTTCATAACGGTGAACGCAGCATATTATTGCTTTATGTACCGCAGGCTGCGGCAATACGGGCTTTGGGCGGTATTTGCCTCGATCCTGTTTTGCGGTATCGTTCCGCAAACAAATTTTTGCCTGACCTACTTCACCGTTGCGCCGATGGCGATCATGGCGGCATGCCTGATCCTGTTTTTCGGGGAACCGGTCTCCAAACGGCGCCACTTGTTTCTTACGGGTATCATCGTTGCCGTGGGCGTGTTGACGGAACCCTTTCTGCTGGTTTTATACGTCGTTTACGGAGCTGCGTTCCTGTTGAGAAAGCTGCCGGCGAAAAAAAGGAAGGAAAACTCCGTATATGCATATTTATTAAGCAACCGTACGTTTTTCTGGATGACGCTCGGCGCATTCGCCATGTTTATCGGCCTTGTCGGTTATTTTCTTTATAAAGGGATTTTTTCTGAATTGCCGAAGGTGTTTCCGTATCTGTTCACGGGCGCGGAATACAACAGGGCAAACCTTACCGATCTTTCAAAACTGTCCGAGGTATCCTTTTTATTCGGGTGGATCAACCTCGCGGGGATCCTCGTTTGCATTATTGCGTCGCTGATCTGCCGGTTTTATTTCAAAAACCCTTACAGGCTCAGGCTGATACTGTATATCTGCTCGGTACTTCTGCTGGTAAGCTGTTATTTATGCTGCGCGCATAAAATGCTGCACGGCTACTATGCGACGGGCTCGGTATACCATGAATTCCCGATGCTCTTTTTCCCGCTCATCTGGTATCTTCTGGGCAAAGAAAAAAAAGACCGGCTCTTTATCGTTTGGTTCATCGGCTTTGCGGCGTCGGTCCTGATCGATTATTCCTCGGATATCATGCTCGCCTCCTGCGGCAGGGTCACGCAAACGGTCGGTCTGATTTTTTTAAGCGATCTGTTCAAAGAACTGAAGCCGGATCCCTTTGATAAAAAAAGACGCAAAACAGATAAACGGCAAATTGCCATGCAAAGGCTGAAATGCGTATCCCATACGGTTTGCGCCTCCGCTATCATCCTCTGGACGCTTTATTACGTCGTTTGCGAAGGACTTTACAAACCGACCGAAAAATACTTTAACACAGTGAATAATTCCTTTTCGGCAAAGCTGGAATACGGACCTTATAAAAACCTTATCACAACAAAAGACATCGCACGGAAATATAACGCATCCCTGCGGGATCTTGACCGCATTAAAAACGCAGCGAATGAAACCGACGCGCTCTACGTTATGAAGTTATGCCCGTATATGTATCT
>JAFRSZ010000022.1 GCA_017439205.1 Clostridia bacterium | reverse complement strand
GGTTTCGATGAAAAACGAAAGTTTTGTTATGCAATCGGTATTATAAAAAGAAATCTTCGGATCCAATCAACCTTCAAATAATACAACACTTTTTTCTGTTTCAGAGCGAACGGCGAACGGCGAACAGCGAACGGCTGAATTACAGTTTATCGCAGAGCGATAAACTGTAATTTGAACATCCAAAAAAGCGGCGCGCTTCCGTTCGGAAGGCGCCGCTTTGCGGTTGCTCAGATCGGTTTATTCTTCTGTAAGGATGCCGTAGCTCAGGAGCTGATCCATAAAATCACGCGTGTCCTGCAGCGCGATCTGCGGGTCGATATCGTATTCCTTCGCGAGGCTTTCGGCTGCCGCAGCGGCGTCCGCGCCCTTTTTCAGCTCGCCGAGCAGAAACGCGCCGGTTTCGGGCAGCGTGAAGATGCCGTTGAATTCTTTTGTTTTCTCGCCCACGGGCATCAGCAGCGTTTCACCGCACACCTGCCTGAGCAGAAATCCGTCACTGAGTTTCATATAAGCGCGTCCTCCTTTCGGTCCGATCTCAATAAATGACGTTTATTCGCTGTAATCCGCGAAAACGACGCGGCTGGTATCTTTGCGGATATTCGAGGCGCTCGCCTGAACAATCTCGCCGGCGGGGATATCGCCGAAGCCGGTGCGGTAGGTGATGCCGCCAAGATAAACGGATCCATCCGTATTTTTGAAATACACATATACGTTTGAAAGCGTTTTTTCCGTCAGGTTCTTTACGTTGATGGCGCCGTCGGCGAAAGTGATCTGGAGCGTGTCGGTATGCACGGTGGGCGTTTTCGTAAAGGGCGCCAGCGCAAGCAGCTTCACCGAACGCACGTCCGCGCCGGTATACGCGTCTTTGTTCTTGCTGAGCACCGTCATCCGCGCGCCGGAAAACAGCGTGGAAGCCGCAAACTCAAACACGCCGCCCGCGGTTTCGACCTCAAATTCCAGATACTGGTAATGCTCCGCCGTACCGTTTTCGAGCCGCACGGCGCAGATATTCTCGCAGGGGTCGTTGCTGCCGTCTTCCACGTAGACGCCGGTGTAGGAAAACACCTCGGTGATATAAAGCCCGTCGGCGAGCTTCAGGACGGAGGCGTCCTGCGCGGTATCCGGCGAGATATCCTGCTGTGAGAGCGTACTGTCGCCGTCTTCACCGGGCGAGGCCGGTCTGCCGCACGCCGCAAGACACATCAGAGCCGCAAGGCACAGGCAGAGGCAGATTTTCAAACGGGTTTTCATTTGCGTTTTCCGCAGCCCGACGCAGCGCATCCGCGCTGCCGGACCGCCCTTTCCTTTCGCTTGGGAAGCATAGTGAATATTATTATATCATTATGCCGCGCGAAACTCAATATTTAAAACAATTTTTTTGCAGGAAAATTGGAGTTTATCGCGCAGTTCAATTAACAATTAACGATTAGCAATTAACAATTTCGGAAAACGCTGGGCGTTTTGATTATATAGGAAAGGCTTTACGGAAAAAGGAGAAACCTGCTTATCCGATGAGTATAATCGGGTAAGGGCGGAGCCCTTCATCAATTGTTAATTATTAATTTTTTAATTATTCATTTTATTGGAATTTGAACCTGCAATCAAAAAAACCGCGGTCCTGTCCGCAAGGATTCAGGACCGCATTTTGTATGATTTATCCGGGAAGCCTGCTCCCGAGAATGTGCTCGCCGTTGCGGTAAAAGATGTTTTCGCGGTCGGCGTCGGTGATGTCCGCGCCGAGCACCATGCCTACGCCGTGCATCGTGGAGAACCACGGCAGGTCGGTGCCGAACAGGACGCGCTCGCTGCCCGCCGCGTTCACGATATCTTCGAGATACCCGCGCACGATCGGGATCGCGGTGAGCTCGAAATACACGTTCGGGTACTTTTTAAGCCTTTCGGCGCCCTCCTTCTGGCGGCTGAAGAACGAATGCCCGCAGACGATGCGGATCTCGGGGAAGCGCCGGGCGATGTTTTCAACATTTTCAATGCCGTCGTAGCCCGAGCCGCCCCAGGTGTGCAGCAGCAGGAGCTTTTTGTTCTCGTTCAGGTAGGCATAATAGGGGTCGTGTATCTCGTCGTCCACCGGGAAGCGGTTATAGTCCCCCAGAAGCTTAAAGCCCACGTATACGTCCGGGTTTTCGTCCACCTCGCGGATCTCCCGCTCCGGATCGAGGCAGCGGGAATGGATGATGTGGTACGCTCTGAGGCGGTCGGGATATCTGCGCACCGCCTCCACGTTATATTTCTCGCCGTACAGCGGGTCGTCCAGCGCGAAGTGCCCGCAGAAAAAGAGACTTCTTACGCCGTTGCGGTCCATATCCGCCACCATTTCGTCCGCGGTGCAGAACGGAAAATAGATCTCGGCGTGCTCGTCCATATGGGCGTGAAAATCCATGATCGGGCACGGGAGTTTGCCGTTTTGCCAGAAATACTGCGCCATTTCACTGTTTTTGTTGATCATCTGAGTCCCGCCTCCTTCAGCATGGATAACAGGTTGCCGCCGAAGATCTTTTCGCGGTCCGCATCGCTTATATCAGCGGCGCGTGTCACCGCCAGCATCGAGCCGGTGTAGCGGTTCGGGAACGCCGTGCCGAACAGCAGCTTTTCCGCGCCGAAGCGCGATACCATATCCTCAATTCCGCCCGCGTCCATCACGTAAGAGAGATCCAGCCGCAGGTTCCGGTAGGTGTACGCCAGCGGATACAGCCGCCGGGCGTTGGGCCAGCAGTCGCAATCCGCCACGATGGCGGTAAGCCGGGGATACTTTTCCATCACCCGGTAGATCTGCTCCATCGATACGCCGAGCGCGGTGTTCAGGATCAGCGGGATCTTCATATCCTGCAGCAGCTTAAAGTACGAGCCCATGGTGAGGTCGGTCAGCTCGTACCGGTGCGTACGCGGTGAAATGTATACCGCGCCGATGCGGTTGTCCTTCATCGCGGCGGGCAGCTCTCCGGGCGTGGGCGTTTCGCCGGTGAAGTGCGGTATGATCGCCCATACGCCGTACAGGTCGTACGCCTTCGCGGCGTCGGAATTCATGCAGCGGGCGATAAAATCGTTGCCGTAGTTCACGCCCACGGTGCTGCTGTAACCGCAGCGCACCAGACCGCCCGAAATCCCGGTGCGGTCCAGCTCCGTGAGCAGATCTTCAAACGTGTCGCAGTTTTTGTACGGCTCGCCGTTGTTCGTCGCGCCGAACTGCAGGCTGCAATCCAGAATTTTCATAAATCGCGCTCCCGTTTATTTGGTACTGTTATATTAACACATCGTTTTGTTTTTGTACATAATTTTTTAAAAACAGGATTTATTTTTTTTATAATTTGTGGTATTATCTAAATTGGAGTTTAGCGAGCGGTTCGGGATACCCTCCCGTAGGGGGCGGCGTCTCGACGCCCCGCCACGTATAATATTTGAAACTGTTAATTACAAAGCGAAACACCAACACATATTGTTTGTAATTAACATATGTTGAATTCTATGGTTCGCGGGGCGTCGCGGGCCTCCGGGGGAGGCCTCTGCCGCAAGGCAGAAGCGCTTGACCGAACCGGCAGACGAGACCGAGACGCCGCCCCCTACGGAT
>JAFRSZ010000264.1 GCA_017439205.1 Clostridia bacterium | reverse complement strand
CATGGCTTTGAAGAAGGCGACGCGCTCTTCGTCGTTCACCGTCCAAACGCCCACCTCGAGCCCGCGGGAATGAAAATCGTCCAGCATCTGCTGCGTGACCACATACTGGTCCGCATCGATCGAAAAGCCGTGCTCAAAGCAGCGCTCGTAGTGGGATTCTCTCTGCCCGTAGGTCCACATCAGCGGCAGCTCCGGGAAAAGAGAACGCGCTTCAAGCAGGTTATCGAACCCGAAGCTCTGCAAGATGCACTTTTTAAGGTCGTACACCTCCGTTGCCAGATCGAACACGCCCTTCACCTGTTCGGTGGTATACGGGCCCTTGAGCTCGATAAAGCAGATCATGTTATACGCTTTCAGTATTTCAAGATACTCCCTGAACGCGGTAAGATAAACCACGTCGTCGGTGGTATCGTTTTTCATCGGTTTTTCGGTGAGCTCGGCAAAGGTATGCTCGGAGATCAGGCACGAGGTACCGTCCGCAAACCGGATCTCATCGTCGTGGTGCGTCACGTAAACGCCGTCCTTCGTCATGCGAACGTCGGTCTCGGCGCCGCCGGAGCCGTGCTCCCCCGCCATTTTGAACGCGAGCGCCGTGTTCTCGGGATATTTGCCGCTGTAACCCTTATGGGCGATCATGATCACTTTTTTTGCAGTTTCCATCGGTGTTTTGCCTCCGTATATATATTGATTTCATTGTAAAACGCAGGGTCGGTTTTGTCAATCATAAAATAAAAGTATGTAAAACAACACATTCGGGAGTAAATTCGCATAAAACCGCGCGAAACCGGCGGGCTTTTTTGTATGTTTATGAAAATGTTCCGAATGTGTATAAATATTCATTGACATAATATAAAAAGAATTATATAATCATTGCATATTTATACCATGAACCCAAAAGGGACTTTATTGCCATGAAAAAAGTGTTTATCGACGGCAGCGCCGGTACTACGGGGCTGCGCATCCGCGAACGTCTCAGCGGCAGAAGCGATATCACGCTGCTCACGATCCCGGACGAGCTGCGAAAAGACCCCGCCGCGAAAGCGGAAATACTGAACGCCGCGGATATCGTGTTTCTCTGCCTGCCGGACGACGCGGCGAGAGAAGCGGTGAGCTTGACCGTGAACCCCGAAACGGCGGTCATTGATACCTCTACGGCGCACAGAACGGACGAACGTTTCGTTTACGGCTTCCCCGAGGTTGGCGGGCGACGAAGCCTGATCGCGAAATCGAAACGGATCGCGAACCCCGGCTGCCACGCCAGCGGCTTCATCGCGCTGATCGCGCCGCTGACCGAACTCGGCGTACTGCAAGACGGCCTGTTTCTCACCTGCGTTTCTTTAACCGGATATTCCGGCGGCGGAAAAAAGATGATCGCGCAATATGAGGATGAAAACAGAGATCCGCTGCTGGACGCGCCCCGGCTCTACGGCCTGCCGCAGACGCACAAGCACCTACCCGAAATGCAGAAAATATGCGGGCTCGGAAATGCGCCGGCGTTCTGCCCCATCGTATCGGATCACTACGCGGGCATGGAAACGATCATACCGCTGAACCGTCAGGATCTCACAATCCCCGCCGCGGAGCTGCCGGAGCTGTACCGGGAATACTACAAAACGGGCCTGGTGCGGTACGTTGACTGCGCCGATGAGAGCGGTTTTCTTTCGGCAGGCGCGTTTGCCGGCAGAGACGATATGCAGGTTTCTGTTTTCGGCGGCGAAGAGCGCATCGTTCTGACCGCGCGGTTTGATAACCTCGGCAAGGGCGCTTCGGGCGCGGCGATACAAAACATGAACATTCTTCTGGGCGTGGATGAAACCACGGGCCTTAACGTATAAGGAGGAAACAATATGAAAACCATCGAAGGCGGCGTTTGCGCCGCAAAGGGCTTTACCGCCAACGGGATCCACTGCGGGATCCGCAAAAACAAAACAAAAAAGGACCTGGCGCTGGTGGTCAGCGAGGTCCCTGCTTCGGCCGCGGCCGTATACACCACCAATCTCGTAAAGGGCGCAACCTTGCAGGTGACGAGAAAACACCTTGCGAACGGCGTTGCGCAGGCCATCGTGTGCAACAGCGGCATCGCAAACACCTGCTGCGCGGGCGGCGAAGCCGTGGCAGAAGAGATGAGCCGCGTCACCGCCAGGGCGCTGGGGATCAAAGCGGAGGATATGATCGTGGCCTCCACCGGCGTGATCGGCCAGCCGCTGGATATCTCCCCCATCGCTGCGGGCATGCCCGCGCTGGTTGCCGGGAAGAGCGCTGCCGGACATAAGGACGCCGCCCAGGGCATCATGACCACCGATACGGTCATGAAGGAGGCCGCCGTGGAATTTACCCTCGGCGACAAGGTGTGCCGCATCGGCGGCATGGCCAAGGGCAGCGGCATGATCCACCCCAACATGGCAACGATGCTGGTGTTCATCACGTCCGACGTCGCCATCACCCCGGCGCTGCTGCAGAAGGCGCTTTCGGGCGATATCAAAAACACCTTCAACATGGTGAGCGTGGACGGCGACACCTCCACCAACGATATGGTGACGGTGCTGGCAAACGGCATGGCGGGCAACGATCCCATCACCGAAGAAAACGAGGCTTTTTCCTTGTTTATGAAGGCGCTGAACACCGTTACCGTGGCGCTGTGCCGCATGATCGCCGGGGACGGCGAGGGCGCGACCAAGCTCATCGAATGCAGGGTGACGGGCGCTGCCGACGATCAAACGGCGAAAGCCGTGGCGAAGAGCGTGATCTGCTCGAGCCTGCTCAAGGCCGCGATGTTCGGCGCGGACGCGAACTGGGGCCGCGTGCTGTGCGCCATCGGCTACAGCGGCGCAGAGGTGGACGTAGAGAAGATCGACGTGGCATTCAGAAGCGAAGCCGGGCTTATTGACGTGTGCAAAAACGGCGTGGGCGTGGATTTCTCAGAAGAGAAAGCAAAAGAGATCCTGCTCAAAAAAGAGATCGAGATCCTGATAGACCTCAACACCGGCGCTGCCGACGCGATCGCGTGGGGCTGCGACCTCACCTACGATTACGTGAAGATCAACGGAGATTACCGCACCTGAGGAGAGAGTATGGGCATACAGTTTTCAAACGCCGAGCGCGCCGAAGTGCTGGTGCAGGCGTTACCCTATATCAAACGCTACCGCGGCAAGATCGTCGTGGTGAAATACGGCGGCAACGCGATGACCGACGACGCGCTGAAACAACAGGTGATGGAGGATATCGTGCTGTTGCGGCTGGTGGGCGTGAAGGTGGTGCTGGTGCACGGCGGCGGCCCCGAGATCAGCGAGCTGATGGACAAGCTCGGCAAGCATCCGGAATTCATAGACGGCCTCCGCGTGACCGATAAAGACACGGTAGATATCGTTCAGATGGTGCTGGCGGGCAAGATCAACAAAACGCTGGTGAACCTGATCGAGGCCAAGGGCGGCCGCGCCGTGGGGCTTTCGGGCATCGACGGGCGCATGATAGAGGCGAAGATGAAAGACCCGCGCCTCGGGTACGTCGGCGAGATCACAAAGGTTCGCGTGAGCCCCATTCTGGACCTGCTCGAAAAGGACTATGTGCCGGTGATCTCCACCGTGGCATGCGACCGGGACGGCAACACCTACAACATCAACGGCGATACCGCGGCGGCGCATCTTGCCGGCGCGCTGGCAGCGGAACGGCTGATACTGATGACCGACATCGCCGGTATCCTGCGCGACAGAAACGACCCTTCCACCCTGATACGGGAGCTCACCGTGAAAAACGCCGAAAACCTGCACAGGGAGGGCGTGATCTCCGGCGGGATGATCCCGAAGGTAGAATGCTGCGTTCAGGCGCTGCGGCAGGGGGTGAAAAACACCGTAATCATGGACGGGCGCAAGCCCCACTCCATTCTGATGGAGCTGCTCACCGACGAGGGCGCGGGCACGCTGATCGTAAACGGATAAAACGGGAGAGAAAACAATGGATATCAAACAGACCGACAAAGAATACATCGCGGGCACCTATGCGCGCTTCCCGGTGGCCATCGTTTCGGGCAAGGGTTCCCTGCTGACCGACGACGAGGGCAAAACCTACATCGATATGGGCAGCGGCATCGCCGTGAACAGCTTCGGCGCGTCGGACGACGTATGGGTTCGCGCGGTGACCGAACAACTCGGCAAAATCCAGCACACGTCAAACCTGTACTATACCGAGCCCTGCGCAAGGCTTGCGAAGATGCTGTGCGAACGCACCGGCATGAAAAAGGTGTTTTTCGGCAATTCCGGCGCGGAGGCGAACGAGTGCGCCATCAAGGCGGCGCGCAAATACGCCGCTGAGAAAAACGGCGACGACTGCCATACCGTTGTTACGCTGGTCAACAGCTTCCACGGGCGCACGCTCACAACGCTCGCCGCCACCGGGCAGGACCACTACCATGAGCTGTTTCAGCCCCTCACGCCGGGCTTTGCCCACATTGCAGCAAACGATATCGAAGGGCTGAAAACGCTTGCGAAAGAAACGAAGCTCGCCGCCGTGATGATCGAATGCATCCAGGGCGAGGGCGGCGTGGTGCCGCTGGAAAGATCCTTTGTTAAAGAGCTGCGCGCCTTCACCGAAGAAAACGGCATTTTGCTCATCTGCGACGAGGTACAGACCGGCAACGGGCGAACAGGCGCGCTTTACGCCTATATGAATTACGGGATCACGCCCGATATCGTTACCACCGCAAAGGGCCTCGGAGGGGGGCTGCCCATCGGCGCGGCGCTGTTGGGCGAAAAAGTTGCCTCGGTGTTCGGGCCCGGCGACCACGGCTCCACCTTCGGCGGCAACCCCGCTGTGTGCGCGGGCGCGTGCAGCATTCTTGAACGCATCAACGACGATCTTCTGAAAGAAGTAAAAGAAAAAAGCGATTATCTTGTGTCCGCGTTCACCGGCGCAGACGGGATCGAGAGCGTTTCCGGCATGGGGCTGATGCTTGGGCTGAAAACGACCCGCCCCGCAGCGGACGTGGTGAAAACCTGCATCGAAAAGGGCGTGCTGTGCCTTACCGCCAAAGATAAAGTCCGCCTGCTGCCCGCGCTGAATATTCCTCTTGACCTTTTGCAAAAAGCGGCGTATAGTATTATGGAAGCGGCAAAAAGCTGACAACATCGTAACAAGGAGAAACCGCCGTGCCTATCAAGATCCCCTGCGATCTGCCCGCAGCAAAAACGCTGCAGGACGAAAACATATTCATTATGGATACCGCGCGCGCCGCGTCGCAGGATATCCGTCCGCTGAAAATACTGATCCTGAACCTGATGCCCACCAAGATCGCCACCGAAACGCAGCTGGCAAGATTGCTGGGCAATACGCCGCTGCAGATCGAAACCGAGCTGCTCACCGTTTCGAGCCACACGCCGAAGAATACGCCGCCCGAGCATATGCTGAGCTTCTATAAGACGTTTGACGCCGTAAAAGACGATTTCTTCGACGGCATGGTGATCACCGGCGCGCCGGTAGAGCAGATGGAATATGAAGACGTGGATTACTGGGATGAGCTGTGCGAGATCTTTGAATGGACAAAATCGCACGTTTATTCCACCTTCCACATCTGCTGGGCGGCATTTGCGGCTCTTTACTATCACTACGGAATAAAAAAGGTCCCGCTCGAAGAAAAACTCTTCGGCGTGTTCAGGCACACCGTAACGCACAAAGGCTCGATCCTGTTCCGCGGGTTCGACGACGTGTTTCTGGTGCCGCATTCCCGCCATACGACGATCCTGAAAGAGGACGTTCTGAAGGAACCGCGGCTGAAAATACTGGCAGAGAGCGACAAAGCCGGTATCTATGTTATGAAGACCGACGAGGGGCGGCAGATCTTTATCACCGGCCATTCGGAATACGACGCGGATACCCTGCGCAACGAATACCTGCGCGATAAGAACGCCGGGCTGCCGATCAAGGTGCCGGAAAACTACTTCCCGGACGACGACGACACAAAGGAGCCCCTCTGCACATGGCGCAGCGGCGCGAACCTGCTTTACTCCAACTGGCTGAACTACTTCGTTTATCAGGCCACGCCCTACGATCTCAACCATCTTCCCAAATGGAAATAATAAAACGAGCGGGCTTTCCGGGCCCGCTCAAACTCTGTTCAGCAGTAATAACGTATTTCGCCGAAAAAATCTATCCATTTTTCGATCACTTCTTCACTTCTCGCTTCTATGGTCCGCATGATGTTTTTCAGAACATTCACGGGAATATTCGAATTGTTGTTGCAGAGCAGGCAATTTCCCGCCTTCGTGATCCAAACTTTTGTTGCGTTTGCCGTCGGAGCGCCTTGCGCAATATGGACGTGTACCGGTTCCAACGGCTGATTCTCGTTCGCCCAGAAAAACACCCAGTAAGAACCAACCTTAAAAACCTGCGGCATTCTCTACCCCTCCCTGCTGTGAAAACTCAAGGATAAGATGCGCCGTAGATTCTATGATCCTTTGATATTTTTCGATCTCCGTTTCAGAAAACCCGAAAACGTCGCTCCATTGATAACCGGGAAGGCGGCAGTAGGCGTTATGAAAGCCGTCTGTTTCATCGGCCTTTTCAATGTAGACCTTTACCGAACCATCCTCTTGCATTTGAGAATGCACGATCTCAGTGCCGTCGTCCAACTGCAGAAACGGATACATCATGATTATCACGTCCATTTTCTTTTATTGGTTATATTATACGCTTATATCACGATTTAATCAACCCTGTTTTTATTCTACACGGAATTCCGCGCTGACGCTGCGCGTGCCGGTTTCGCCCGCCGTTTCGCAGGTATAATACAGCGTGAACCGGTAATCGCCCGGCGAGAGCGGATGCCCGAAGCACCGTTCGGCGTTCACGGTGCGTGCGCCCGTGCGTGTGGGCGGACAGATCTCGGCGATATCGTTCCAATAAAAATCTTCAACGAAGGGAATCTCCGCCCAGCCGCCGGTTGTTTTTTCTTCCAGCAGAAAGCGCTGCTCCGGCGAGATCGTTTTGCCCGTATTATTCTTGAACTCCACCGTGACCGATTCGGGAGAAACGGAGGTAACGGTGAGGATCACGTTATCGGGCTTTGCGACGGTGAAAAAAGAGATCAGCGTAAGGATCGCCGCTATCATGCGGCTGAAAATACCTGAAAACACCTGGGATATCGCATTTTGCATTTTATGCACTCCTTTTTTGTTTGATTCGGAAACGGCGCCTTTTCCGTTCTCATTATAACACAGATCCTGTATTGTGTCAATATATATTTTGCGACGCAAGATATTAACATATGCAAAATAACTTTTGACATCCTTCGATAGATATGATAAAATATACAAGAGAAACGAGGTGATCGCGTGCCGAACGCGGACAGTTTTAAACGGGGAACGGTGGAAATTGCGGTGTTGGCCGTCCTGCGGGAAGAAGACCTGTACGGCTACCAGATCGTACAGCGCATCGCCGAAAAAAGCGACGGGTTCTTTACGCTGCCGCTGGGCACGCTGTACCCGGTTTTGTACCGCTTCGTTGAAAGCGGATATATCTCTGACCGGGATGAGATCGTTGGCAAACGCCTGCGCAAGTATTATCATCTTGAAGCAAGCGGAAAAGACTACTATGCCGCGCTGCTGGCGGAATACCGCAAAACCGCACGGGGCGTGGAGCTGATTACAAGGGGGTGCGAATCGGATGAAACCTGAAAAAGTTGCAGTGAACCGGTATTTTAAAGACGTATCGCGCGCGCTGCTCTGCGGCCGTGCACAGAAGCGTGCCATCCTCACCGCACTGCGTGAAAATCTGGAAGAATACGCAACAGAACATACGGACGCATCCGAAGAAACGCTGCGCGCAGTATTCGGCACACCCGAAGAGATCGCAGCCGGAGCGCTGGAAGGTGAAGACCTGCAGGCGCTGAAAAGAAAAACGAATATAAGGCGCGCCGTTCTTATCGCCCTCGCACTGGCGCTGCTGATCTGGGCGGTATTTGCCGCCCTTAGCCTGATCGACGTACACACGGAAGCGCACGGCTATATTGAAGAAGGCATTCTGCGCATAGTGCGTCTCTTTATCGGAGGGATGCCAGCATGATGAAAAAGCTGACCGCATTACTGCTGCTCTGCGTTTGTCTGGTTCTGCCGCTGGCCCCCGTTTTTGCAGCGGAGAGCTCAGTTCCCGAGGTAAGAGAGGTTCTGGAAGACGGCGATTTCATTGTTACGGTGATCGAAGACGGCGCGGCAGGCATACAAAACGAAGATACTCTTTCCACGTTCGGCAGACTATTAGAGCTGTTGAAAAGGCTTATACGTCTGTTTACCGGTACAAAGACCGTAGAGAAAACCAAATACGTAAACTATTACGATAAAAACGGAGCGCTGCTCTGGACCGTTCAGATGGAAGCGGTCTTCAGTTATTCCAAAAACAAGGCGACGTGCGACAAAGCGCGGATCACTTCCGTGTTTTACGACAGCGACTGGCAGCTGATCTCTTCAAGCACGTCAAAAGACGGCAATACCGCCACGGGGCGGTTTACCGTAAGGCAGACAAAGCTCGGCGTACCGCTCAAAACGGTGGAACGCACCGTTACGCTCACCTGCGATACAAACGGAACTGTTTTTTAAGTCATAATTTTGACTTGAATACAAGCAAATCGGGTTGTATAATAAACCAAAAGGGGGAATCGGAATGAAAATCTCGAAACTGTTCGGTCAGGAAAAGCTCACCATGTCGATCGAGGTGTTTCCGCCGAAAACGGATACGCTGTTTGAAAGCGTGAAGGAGGCCACCGAGGAGATCGCGAAATTAAAGCCCGCCTTTATGAGCGTGACCTACGGCGCGGGCGGCGGCACCAGCAAATACACGCTGGAGATCGCAAAGAACCTGCAGAAGACCTACGGCGTTCCGGCGCTGGCGCATCTGACCTGCGTTTCCTCCAGCAAAGAGACCGTTGTGCGGCAGATTGCGGCGATCAAGAAGGCCGGCATCGAAAACGTGATGGCGCTCAGGGGCGATATCCCGGCCGAGCACGTGCATGAAGACCGCAGCCACTGGGATTACCGCTACGCCACCGACCTGGTGCGCGATCTGAAAGCCATGGGCGATTTCTGCATCGGCGGCGCGTGCTATCCTGAGATCCACCCCGACAGCGACAACCAGAAGAACGATATACTGCACCTGAAAGAAAAGGTGGACGCCGGCTGCGAATTTCTGACCACGCAGATGTTTTTCGACAACCATCTGCTGTATAACTTTTTATATAAGATCCGCGAGGCGGGCATCACCGTGCCGGTGTTCCCGGGCATCATGCCCATCACGAACGCCAATCAGATCGACCGCGCGCTGAAGCTCTCGGGCTCTTACGTGCCGCAGCGGTTCAAGAGCCTTGTGGATAAATTCGGAGGCGACCCCGCCGCCATGAAGCAGGCCGGCATCGCCTACGCCACCGACCAGATCATCGATCTGTACGCCAACGGCATCAGAAACGTGCACCTGTATTCCATGAACAAGCCCGAGGTGGCGCAGAAGATCATGGAAAACCTCTCGGATATTCTGAAATGACCGGTCCCTTTGTAAGAACCTATCCCCGCCCCGAGATCAATGAAAAAGAGATCCTCCGGTACGCGGGCTGCGGTGAGAAAACGCTGCCGCAGCAGGCGAAGGAATGCCTGCAGGCCCTGCCCGACAGTATCGCCGGGCGGGTCGTTTTCGCCGTATACGATATAAAGCCCCTGCCGGACGGGCTGGATCTGGGCTTTGCGTCAACCGCTTCGGCCGATCTGAAAAAGAATCTGAAGAACTGCGCAAAGATCGTGCTGTTCGCAGCCACGGCGGGCGTTGGTTTCGACCGGTTGGTACGCAGATACGAGCGGCTCTCCCCTGCCGCCGCCCTCTGGTACCAGAGCATCGGGGCCGCTTACGTTGAAGGCGTGTGCGACGCGTTCTGCGCCGATCTCAAAAAGGAATTCGGCGATACCCGCCCGAGGTTCAGCCCCGGCTACGGCGATCTGCCGCTGACGCTTCAGAAAGAGATCTTCGCCACGCTGCAGCCGGAAAAACACATCGGCCTGACGCTGGGCGACAACCTGTTTATGACCCCCTCGAAATCGGTGACGGCGATCGTGGGATTGACGCACGGTGGATGAATTGGAATTTGACGCGTTGTGCGCGCCAATTAAAAATGAAAAATGAATAATGAATAATTGATGAAGGGCTCTGCCCTTACCCGATTATACTCATCGGATAAGCAGGTTCTTTCTTCTTTCGTAAAGCTTTTTTTATATAATCAAAACGCGTAAGCGTTTATTCCGACATTTTTAATTTTTAATTTTTAATT
>JAFRSZ010000263.1 GCA_017439205.1 Clostridia bacterium | reverse complement strand
TATAGCTTCGTCGGCGAACCGGACGTGGTAACGGGCAACACTGAAATAAAGATCCGTTTCGAAAAGATCCCCGAAATGTGGGCCACGATCACCTATGCTTCCGGCGGAAACGGTTCCGTATCCGGTACGCTTACGCGCGAGGTATTGATCGGCACCGCCTATTCTGCAGAATGGCGTCCCTCCGTTTCTCCCGATGAAGGCTATGAACTCAGCGGTTGGCAGAATGAGCCCGTCACCGTGAGCGGCGACACAACGATCACGGCGCTGTTTACCGAGATTTTCGGATACGGTGAGAACCCCACCAGAGAGATCCAGTTTGTCATATCCCATCCCATGCATTTCAAAGTGTATAAAGGCAGCAACGAAGAGTATTTTGCTTACAGCCAGACCACGCCCGTGATCTACTGGTATCCGAGCAAGCCCTTCTCATTCAGTTTGTTGACCTACGGCACGTGGAGTCAGGACGGATATATGGTAAGCGCGAACGGAAAAGAGATTTATCCTGATGAAAACGGCGTTTATACGATCCCTGCGGGTGAAGAACGCGTACAGATCAACTGCTATCCGATCCCGACCGTCACCTCTGCCGACCAGGATATCTGCGCCTACTGCGGTAAAGTACATCCGAGCACTGTCTGGGGCTTCCTGTCCGCCATGCTTCACAACCTGTTCATGCTTATCAAAAACATTGGCAGATAATCAGATCCCCTTCATAATACTTGAAAGACCACTCGCCCCGCGGGTGGTTTTTTTGTAAGTAAAAGGGCGGATGATCTCCGCCCCCGTTTTCCTATATATTTATTATGGCCTTCGGGTATCCGCCCGTAAAGAAACAAAGCTTTTACAGTATGACCTGTACGATACCTTCATGCGTCGAATTATACAGCGCGAGCTGATAGACGCCGTCCTGCACCGTTTCGCATTCTCCGGCAAACTGCTCGTATGCTTTCATGATTTCCTCCTGCATCCACACTGAAGCGTCAAATTCGATCTCTTTCGCCGGGATGCCGTCGATAAAGAAGGAATAGTATTCGCTGCCTGAAATCGCGCTGTCCGGCTTTGTCAGTTCCATATACAGCGCGTTTACACAGTTATCCGGCTGCGTAAAACGGAAGATCACATGCGCCGAAGGAGCAAATACCGTATTGGGCGCGCCGTCCGGCCCGACGAGAAGGAACACGTTCCATTTCATATAATAACAAACGCTTCCGTCAGCCAGCTCAAACGACGACGCGTCTTCGGGAAGCGGAGCGCGTTTGTCCTGATAACTCTGCGCTTCGTCGAATGTGAGCGCGCGCACGTCTTTGTTTTTCCATTCGCCGCGGCGTGAAAGAAATTCTTCCGCATATTCCACGGCGCCGAACTGCAGCGGATAACTGCCGCGCCATTTGTTATCGCCGATATATTCCGAAAGATCGGGTCCGTTCGCCTCGTATTCCGCGTCGATCCGCATGATCCGGTCAACCTCCGAGTAATCCGGTTCGGTGTTGAAAGCTCGGCCTTCCATATACTTCTTCTGCCATTCCGGGTCGGCTTCGGCCGGGTCGAGCGGCAGGCTGAACTGCGCCGCGATACCGGTATAACCCGGCACAAAATACGCGTTGCCGTTTTCATCCATCCGCATAACGAAGCCGTCCACCGGCAATTCCTGTGTCAGTACGATGCCCAGCTCATGATCCGCAAACGGGACAGCGTCGGTCACGCTGCACGCAAAATAGATCACGTTGTTTTCTGCTGTTTCCGCCTTAAACTGCTGGAACATCAGGCTGTTCGGTTCGTAACCCCGCATCGTAATAATATAGCTGAGATCCGATATGTCAAAATCGATCGCTCCGCCGTCTTCTTTTTCAAGTGTGAAGATCGCAAACGTCTCTTCGCGCGATTTCACGATATTGCTTCCGTCGCCGAGGCCCATAACGAT
>JAFRSZ010000021.1 GCA_017439205.1 Clostridia bacterium | reverse complement strand
GTTTTTTCAGATTTGTTTTTGATTGTGGACTGATAGTTCAGAAAATTGCGAACCGTTGGAGGAACCGAGTAATAATATGCTTTATTCACCAAAATACTCCCCTGAATTATACAAAATATTAATTTTGTATAATTATTGCTGTTTTTGAAACGGCCTTATATTCCACTTCTCTGCCGGGCTTATACCCTGGCTTTTTTTGTAAACCGGCGGATCACCCATAAGATGGAACAGCTCACCATGAGCAGAATCACGCTTGCTCTGAAATTTGCGGCGGCTCTCATTTGTTTTTTCATGAAGAAAACTCCTTATTATTATAAAATCGATTCCTGATAAGCTTTACGTATATTCGATACGCCAACGATTTCAATTTTGTTTTTCAAATCCTCGCTGATCTCTTTCAGATTTCTTGAAGGGATAATGCATTTCTTCAGTCCCAAACGGATCGCTTCACGGATCCGGATCTCCGCAAAACCTACGGCGCGGATCTCACCGGCAAGACCGATCTCGCCGAACGCGATCACATCGTCGCGCAGGTTTTCATTTTTCAGGCTGGAAATAATCGAAAGCGCAATAGGCAGATCCGACGCCGGCTCGTCGATTTTGAGTCCGCCTGCAATATTCAGATAAACGTCAGATGAACCTAAGAAATAACCGGCACGTTTTTCAAGCACCGCGATCAGCATTGCCGTACGGTTATAATCGAATCCGTTCGCTGTTCTGCGCGGGTTGCCGAACGCGGATTGGCATACAAGGCCCTGCACTTCCGCAAGGATCGGTCTCGAGCCTTCCATAACACATGCAATGCATGATCCGGGAACGTTGACCGGCTTCCCTGATATCAACGCCTGCGAAGGATTCGGGACCTCGCACAAACCGGATTCTTTCATTTCAAAAACGCCGATCTCATTCGTGGAACCGAAACGGTTTTTTTCAGCTCGAAGAATACGGTAAGAAAGATTCTTTTCGCCTTCAAAGTATAAAACGGTATCAACAATATGCTCCAGCACTTTCGGTCCGGCGATGTTGCCGTCCTTGTTCACATGACCCACCAATATAATAGGTATATTGAGCGCCTTTGAAAGCCGCATAAACAGATTCGCGCATTCCCTGACCTGTGCGATGCTTCCGGGAAGCGAATGCATCGCTTCGATCGCCATGGTCTGAATGGAATCGATGATAACAACGCCCGGTTTTTCGGCACGGATGTATTCAGCAACGTTTTCAGCGTCGGTGTTGCATAAAATAAACAGATTCTCAGTGTTTACTTGCAGACGTGCAGCGCGCAGTTTGATCTGGTGCGGCGATTCCTCTCCGGAAACATACAGCACACGGTTGACCTTGCCGAGCGTTTGTGACGCCTGAAGAAGGATCGTGGACTTCCCTATTCCCGGATCGCCCGAGAGCAGAACGATGGATCCCTTTACAAGCCCGCCGCCGAGCACACGGTCAAGTTCTGATGAACCTGTTTTATATCTGTGCTCATATTCCCGCTCGATCTCTTTCAGCTGATATACTTTTATGCCGTCTGATGACGACGTCTTTTTTACAGAAGGACCGGCAGGCTGCTGGATCTCTTCCTCGAATGTATTCCATGCGCTGCATTCCGGGCATTGGCCGCTCCATTTCGGGGCGACATATCCGCATGCCGAACACACGTATACGGTTTTAACTTTTTGCGCCATTCCCTGTTCCTTCCGTTATCAGATATGAGAGTAATCCTTTATAAATGCAATATCCGATCTGCGACCTGTATTCCGGTGTTTTTAACATGGAAAGCTCTTTTTCATTGGAAAGAAAGCCGCATTCCACCATCACGGACGTGGTTTTTGCGCGGTACAGCAGATATACGCTGTCGCCGCAAGGTTTGATTTTTCTTGTGTTCTCAGGCTGGAGCATTCCGCAAACGGTACTCTGGATCTGTTCAGCCAAAGCTTTGGATGTTGGGATATCCGCCGCGTAAAACACCTGCGCGCCGCTGTATTTCGCATCGGAAAACATGTTCTGGTGGATACTCAGCAATACGGCGTCCGGCGTGCTGTTGATCAGCGCATATCGGTTGTTGATATCGGATCTTTTGCGTTCCCTTACCGTTTGCAATCCCATATCGCACACAGAGATATCAGACGTGCGCACCGGGATATACGATATGCCGAACAACTCAAAATATGCGGCGATATCCTCTGAAACATACAGATTCAGGTCTTTTTCAAACGTACCGTCATCGGAAACAGCGCCGCTGTCTTCCCCGCCGTGACCCGCGTCGAGAATAACGGTCGCTTTTATGCGTGATACCGTTTTGTCCGATATGGACTCAATTGATCTTACCGAACCCTTCCCTGCGGTTGCGATCCCGAAATATAGCGCGACCGCAGCCAATACAGCGATGATGCATATTTTTTTCATCATATCCCCCGCAATACAAGGATCTCAGAAAAATATATGCGAGAAAACACTCGATTATTATTTGAAAAGCTTTTCTATTCTGTCTTTCACCTTCAGGATATACAGCTTTGTCATCACGGCAAGCAGAAAATCGTATATGAAAAACAGAACGTACATCAGTAAGATCACAAAGATCAGATATATCATTCCCTTTTCGGAAAACTCGCTGTAATCTATGTTGAACACAAAACTGCATACCCCTATGGATGCAAAGAGTGAAAGATTGAACACTATAAATTTGATCGTAATTCTGAGAATACCGTTCCTGATCTTATGAATAAGCCATGTCCGCAGAATCGGATAATAGCCGAACAACAGTACGTAAAACACTGCGGCTTCTTTGTCTGCGATCAGGAAAAACGAGAGGAGACTTACCGCCGTATACGTGCCGAAAGCCCATTTGCCGCCGATCTCGTCAAGAATTACGATCAGGAACATACCGGCAAATACCGGCATCGCGTAAACAAGAAAAGGAGAAATATAGGTAAGCAGCATAATGCTGACAGAGAGCGCTGCGATGATGCCGCATAGGGCTGATTTTGAGCTGTCTCTCATTTTACCCGTATTCTCCTTTTCGATTATTTTGATTACTTAATCCTGAACGTGTTTAAAACGGTGAGAAGATTGTTGATGATCATTTTCAGAAAATCAAACATTCCTGTAAATTTCAGAACGGATTTCACGGTATCGGGAATCCCCTCTTCGAACGCAGTTTCATGGTACATGGACGTGTAAGGTTCGTTCGGATCATATGGCAGAGGATCGCCGTTCAGGATCGTAAATACCTGTGTTCTGCATCCTATCGGAGTAATGCTGCCGATCAGTCTGTAATTCACCGTGATATCCGCCGTTTGCAGGCTTCCCACCGGCAGTACGCCCGACATATCAATGGAGCAAGACGAAAGCGGATCCAGATAGATAAGCTTTTTAACGTCAAAACGCACGTCTGCACCGTCAACGGTAACGGAAGTGACCCGCATTTTATATTTATGCGAAAGATTTGTGATGATCAGTTTCGAATCCGAAGTCGTCCAATAGCCTTCCGGCGAACTGTCAAGAGCGCAGATCACGGAATAGTTACGGTTTGTGCTGTATTTGAACTGCGGAAATTCGGAATATGAATGCACGTCGATCCTGTTATTTGTGAGCAGAAGGGTTTTGCAAAGATCCATGAAATAATCGTCCTTCTTGCCCATGCCGTGGTACATGCCGTGGATATACCAGGTATAATCCGGCAAAAAGCCCGTGGATGCGTCTACGGTCATATCCGGAGAAAGATGGTTGTGGCTTACGTCGGCGCAAATGCTGTTTTTCTGAATATAACCGTTATTGTAACGGGAGCCGTATGGCGCCGATTCCGCGCCGGTGGCGCATTTAACGGGAATGATCGCATCGGACTGCACCTGCAGCCCCGTAACGCTCGGCATCCCCATGCCGGCAACGAGATAGATATTCATTCCTTCATCCACACAGCTGTTGAGTATCTCTGTCATGTTCGCAAGGATCTCATAGTGGAAGTAGTCGCTTTTTTCGATCAGAGCAGCGCTCTCAACTGGATCAAGCAGCTCGTTCTTCAGCTCGTCGTAATATTCAAGCGGAATGAAATCCCACATGCTTCCCCAGTAACCGAGGATCTGTTTTATATAACGATGAATAAGCAGATTGCAGACCTGATCGAGAATGCCGAACTGGTGCGCTCTGACGAGCCAGTTGATATCCTCTTCCATCATATTGCCGTTTTCAATGAAATAGAGCAGCGTTTCTTCATCCAGAGCAACGGATTCGCTCATAACGTCGTATGCGAGCGCCGCGCCGCCGATGGCGGGAACCGTGAGAACAGCGTTGTTTATAACGTTTTTCCGGAGACCGTACATTGCAAGATAGGCGGCTACGGTCTGTCCGCCGTGGCTGACGGCGATGATGTTGACCTTCTTTGCGCCGGTAAACTCAAGCACGGAATCCACGTATTTATCAAGCGTTGCGGCGCAATCCACCATAGACATCCTGAAATCCTGCTGATAGCTGAACAGGTAATCACCACCGTTTTCACCGTACCATTCGGCAGCTGCATCCATGATGATGGGTTCATGGATCTGTGATTCCTGGCCGTGTGCGTACAGGTAAGATAACTGTGTGTGCTCTGCGTCCTGACGATATGTGGTAATGTTAAAAACGCTGGAGCCGTCGGGATTTGTTCTGAGCTTTCCTGCGAGGTTCAGGATCTCCTGCCCTACAAGGTCGGTAAGATAATCGGGCCGCTGCAGCGCCAACTCGCCGAGCCCGCGGCCGATCTGCGCGATCCTGGAAAGCACGGTGTTCAGGATACCGTTCATATCGAGCTTCCAGACCTGATTATCGTCTTCATAAAGATTGGAGGAGGAGTATCCCGCAACCATGATTGTAGGATAAACTTCTTCTGATACGGCGGCATTTGCCGCAGGCGCAGCAACTGCGGCAAGCAGCAAAATGCTGATTACGATGCATATACATTTCTTCATATACAATTCCCTCCAGGAATGAAATGACTGAGATGAACGGTTTCCGACGTCAGGATATTCTTTTTATCGTCGGAAAAAACGATTTCAGCCTTGTTGTTCTTCAGCGTCAACGCGCAGCCCTCTACGGATTCGCTGCCCGGTTCCCCGCCGAGGATCACAGGAGCCCTGAAACCTTTCTGGTTGTATTTTTCAGAATCCGTTACAACGCATACCTGATGAACGTGCCCGAACAAACCGAAATCGGGACGCACGCGCTCATTCAACAGACGCACCCATTCGGTATACGTATCAATTTCTATATCGAATTCATGAATTCCTCTTTCCGGATTGTAATCCGTATGCATAAAGGGGATGTGAGATACAACGCACCTGTATTTTACACCGTCATTTTCATATTCTTCTGCGCTGCGGCGGATCACATCATGGATAAATGCCGTTTCTTCCTGCCGGTATTTATGGAATGCAATGGTGCCCGCATATTCGCGGTGGTCGTCGTTTTTATCCTCGCCGCAGTCAAGAACAAGAAACCAGACCGGCCCGAGTTTTACGGTATAATAAAACTTTTCGTTGCACAGCGGGTAGAATTCACCGATGCGTTCAGCGTATTTTCCGCGAAGATCATGGTTGCCTCGCGTAATGATGCATGGTCTCTCCCCTTTTGTGATCGCAAATGCGATTTTCAGCGGCAGAAGAGATTCGCTTACTGTCTGTGTGCTGGAGGAGATATCGCCGTTCAGGATCAGAAGGTCGAGCGCTTCTCCGAAATACCCGCCTGCTTTGATTGCAGAAGCCTTTTTTCCGTGTACGTCTGAAAGATGGTAAATACGGATATCATCTTTTTTTTCAACAGGGTTAAATGAGAATGATTCACTGACAGGTTTTTCTTTTTTGGAACAATATGCTTCTCGGTAAATGATTTCATAGGTAACAGTATAGGCTTTTGCCCTGTCGAGCTTTTCCTGCGGGATCACGAATTTCTGCACCCAGCAGCTGCTGATCTTTACACCGCACTTGTTGTTCGTATATTCTTCACCGTCAACAAAAACGCTCATCAGCACTTTCGCAGATACGGGAACACAGATCATATAACTGCTGCCAACGGCGCATACCACGGGGCAGACGTTCATTTTTGTTTTTCTCGGTCTTATCATTTTCTGAACCTCAAAACAGGCGTACAAACACTATTGCGTTCTATGCGGCATATGATATCTGAGAGAAACCTTCGGAGGCCCGAAATGCTGAAACTCCTGATATCGAAACTGATGATCATAGCGCTGCATCTGGAAGACCGTTTTACGTTTCCGGAGCCGCTTACAAAAGAAGAAGAAAAATTGTTTATCGAAAAAATGCAAAAAGGAGACGAAAACGCGAAAAACACGCTGATCGAACGGAATCTGCGACTGGTTGCGCATGTGGTGAAAAAATACTATTCCGCAAATGCAGAAACGGAAGAACTCCTTTCTGTCGGGACGCTTGGGCTGATAAAAGCGATCAATTCTTATGACGGCGCCAAGGGCGTTAAACTTGCGACGTACGCGGCGCGGTGCATTGATAACGAAATATTGATGTTTTTCAGGAACAAAAAGAAAACGGCAAAGGACGTTTCCTTTGAAGACCCGATAGAGCAGGATTGCGACGGCAATCCTCTGACGCTGATGGACGTTATTTTTGTTGAAGACACGATTCTTGACGAGATTTCTGCAAAAAACAATATAATCAAACTCAGAAAGTATCTGGAAGAGATCGACGACCCGCGCGATAAGAGCATTCTGGTGATGCGGTACGGGCTTGACGGCAGCGAACCGCTTACGCAGAACGAAATCGCTTCGATCTTTGGGATCTCAAGGTCTTATGTGAGCAGAATCGAAACAAAATGTATTAAAAAACTGCGTAAAAAATTTGAAAATAATTAACTAAATTTTAGCATAACAAAAAAAGCAATACAAGTGTTTAACAAAAAATATTTGACAAAAGAATGAAAAACTTATATGATGAAAGAAATGGAGTTGATAAAAATGAAAAAAGAGAATACGCGTATGTTCGAGCCCGCTTTCACGGCGTCTCAGAAAAAACATATCATGCAGAAAAACGGCGTGCGGATCACAGCGCTGTCTGATTATCTATTACGTGTTGAAACGCAGACCGGCAGCGTATTCTGTGACGATGCGACACAGTGTGTGATGTGCAGGAATTTCGCCGATCCTGCGTTCAGCACCGAAAAACAGGATGAAAACACGTATCTGATCAAAACGGGAAAATGCACTTTCCGCTTTGATTTTCATTCAAAAAAAATGATGTACGTCGTACTGGAAGACGGCAGAAAGGTGACCGATTTCGACCAGGGGAACCTGAAAGGCACCTGTCGTACGCTGGACGGAACAAACGGCCGCACGAAACTTTCTCCGGGGATCGTTTCCAAAAACGGCGTCGCCGTGCTTGACGACAGCGGCTCCCTGATCATACGGTCAGACGGGCAGATCGTACCGCGCAAATGCAAAGGCAGCGATCTTTACTTTTTTGCGCACGGATACAAATACGAAGAAGCCCTGAAAGACTATTTCCGTCTCACTGGCTTCCCGCCTCTGATCCCCCGCTTTGCGCTCGGTAACTGGTGGAGCCGCTATAAGGCGTATACGCAGGATGAATACATCGCACTGATGAAGAAGTTCATCGCAAAAAAGATCCCGATCACGGTCGCCACAGTGGATATGGATTGGCACTGGGTAAAGGTCGTTGAAAAATTCGGAAAGGACGCGCAGGATAAAAAGGATAAGCGCGGCGTACTCGAACTGTTTTATAATTTTACAAATCCCGGTTGGACCGGTTATTCATGGAATACCGATCTTTTCCCGCAGCCGAAGGCCTTTCTTCAGTGGTTGAAAGAACACAATTTCAAGGTCACAATGAATCTTCATCCCGCGTCAGGCTGTAAATTCTATGAAGATGCTTACAAGGAATTCTGCGCTTTTATGGGTATAGATCCCGAAAGCAAAAAGCAGATCCATTTTGATATCACCGACCCTAAATTCATGGAGGGGTATTTCCGCTTCCTGCATCATCCGTTGGAAGAGGACGGCGTCGATTTCTGGTGGATCGACTGGCAGCAGGGTACAAAAACCGGTATCCCGGGGCTGGATCCTCTATGGGCGCTGAATCATTATCATTATCTTGATAACGGCAGGAATAGTCACAGACCGCTGATCCTTTCCCGTTTTGCCGGCGCAGGCTCACACAGATACCCGCTCGGCTTTTCCGGCGATACCGCGCAATCCTGGCCGACCTTGGATTTCCAGCCTTATTTTACCGCGACTGCATCAAATATCGGTTATACATGGTGGAGCCACGATATCGGCGGCCACCATTTCGGCGAGCGCGATGACGAATTGTACCTTCGCTGGGTGCAGTTCGGCGTTTTCAGCCCGATCATGCGGCTGCATTCCACATCAAATGAATTCATGGGCAAAGAACCGTGGAAATACCGTGCGGACGTAGAATACTTCGCAACAAAAGCATTACGTTTCCGCCACCGTATGATCCCCTATATTTACACAGCCAACCGTTTGACCGCCGAACAAGGGATCCCTCTGGTTCGGCCGATGTATTATTCACATCCGGAAGATGAGCGCGCATATCAGGCGCCGAACCAGTATTATTTCGGGTCGGAGCTTATCGTTTGTCCCATTACAAAAAAAACGGACGCGCAAACCGGTCTTGCGGGCGTAAAAGTATTTCTCCCCGAAGGAAGATATACCGATATTTTCAACGGACGGATATACACAGGCAACCGTGAGGCGTATCTTTACAGAGATGAGTCAGCTATCCCGGTGCTTGCGCGTGAAGGCGCGATCATCGCGCTCAGCATGAACGATACGAAAAACGATTCCGGCAACCCAACGGATCTTGAACTGCTGATTTATCGCGGTACGAATTCGTATACGCTGTATGAAGACGACGGTTATTCGAACGATTATCTCAACGGCGCGTTTGCGGAAACCGTTTTTTCGGTTTCGGAAAAAGAAAACTCCCTCTGCATCACAGCGGAAAAAGCAAAAGGAGATCTAAGCGTCCTGCCGCAAAAACGGAATTATCTGTTTACGTTCAGGGATATCACGAACGCAGAGAAGACCGAAGTAACGGTCAACGGCGCGGCGGCGGATTTCCATGCAGCAACAGAAGAAGGCTGCCTGCAGATCGGCGTTGAAAACGTTTTGCCGACAGACAAGATCGATATCGCATTATACGGTATCTTCACGGCAAAGAACGATTCGATCAGAGAATTGAAAACTGAGCTTATCTCCAAACTTCAGGGGTCGAACAACGCTAAAAACAGGTTTAACCGCGTGCTTGACGACGATGCGAGTACTACCGCTTTTTCCGCTTTGAAGGGCCCACTGAGCGAACTGACAGCGCTGTATTATGAAACGTAAGGTTTTGCGGAGAATTCCGGCGCCTTATGCAGCGGCACGGGACGGCAGATATCAAACAGTTTCCCGCACAGAGCGTCAAGCTCTTTCTCTGCGCAGTCCGGAGCCTCTGAAAGATTCATGACCACAGGAACGTCCGTAATGTTCCTGATCTCTTTAATGAGTCCCCTCCCCGTTTCATTCATCCCCAGCACCCGGATATAAGGCTGCGCCTGTTCGAGTGCTGATTTTTTTATGTCAAGAACGGATGAGATCAGAATTTGACGGATCCTTGCATGTGTATAGCGTTTTGTCTTTACACTGTCGAACAAATCATAAAGATCCGAACAGTTCTTCATGCATTCGTATATGCGGTTCTCCAGGCCTTGATTCACTCCGTTGACCGAAGAAAAATCTTCCTGATGTAAAGTAATCAGCCTTGCCATTGCAGCCACAGAAAACTTCGATCTGTCCACAGGGAGCATTCCGTTCTTATAACCCGCATCAAGCGTACGGTATACTTTTTCCGGAACAAAAAAACGGATCGGAGATAAAGATCGGTTGCCGTATACCTGTTCGCGAAGATATTTCGCTCCGGCAATACAGCCTTCTGCTGCGTCTTTATCATGCATGAGCGTGCGCCGTACCGAAAAGAAATCAATATCTGCCTTCTGTTCGGCGGTCGCTTTCATGTATTCCAAGGCGAGTATATTGTTAGGATCGTTAAAAACAAATGAAAGCTCGGGTACTGAATCACCTGCCGCTTTCTGCAGTGCGGCGGCATATGTTATCCCGTGTGAAAGAGAAAGCCCGGCGGCTGCGTCTGCAACATCCTGCAGCGAAGTTATGCGTGCCGCTTCCATGAGTGATGAAACGGGCGCTGAGGCGCCGAATGAAAGCGTGCCTTTTATATGTGTACGTCGTATGGTTTCAATGGCTCCGCAGGCAAAATAACGCGCGCCGGAGACCACATATTTGGCCGGCAGCTCCAAAACGAGATCGGCGCCGTGGTCTATTGCAAATCCGGCTCTCATGTTTTTGTCGCAGAACGCGATCTCGCCGCGCTGCACGAAATTTCCGCTCATGATACATATCACGCGCTTTGCGCCGGCTTCCCGCGTTTGATTGATATGCAGCAGATGACCGTTATGAAATGGGTTGTATTCACATATGATAAACGCGGTTTCTTTCATTTTTGACCGTCCCGAAAAATAATACTTGAAAAATGGTTTATTCATGTATATAATATACGAGATTAACATTTTATTCAAGTTATTTTTACGGAGGAAAACATTATGAAAGTTCTTGTAATCAACTGCGGCAGTTCGTCGCTGAAATATCAGCTGATCGATATGGAAACCGAGTCGCTTCTTGCGAAAGGTATCTGCGAGCAGATCTCTTATGATAACTGTACCTTTACGCATACGGTGCCCGATTGCCCCGAAAAGAGCTGCAAAAAGCTGCCGATGCTGATGGCGGATCACAGCGCAGCCATCAAGATCGTGCTCGACGCGCTTACCAGCAAGGATCGCGGCGTCATCTCCTCTATGGACGAGATCAATGCTGTCGGTCACCGCGTTCTGCACGGCGGTGAGAAGTTCAACGGTTCCGTTCTTGTAAATGAAAAAGTGAAGGAAGCGATCCGTGAATGCTTTGATCTCGGCCCGCTGCACAATCCCGCCAATCTGATGGGCATTGAGGCCTGCGAAAAGATCATGCCCGGCGTGCCGCAGGTTGCCGTGTTTGATACCGGCTTCCATGCCACCATGCCCGATTACGTTTACATGTATGCCCTACCCTATGAGTATTATGAAAAATATTCCATCCGCCGTTACGGCTTCCACGGCACTTCCCACCGTTTTGTAAGCAAGCGCTGCATCCAGCTTCTCGGCGGCAAGGCGGAAGGCACAAAGATCGTTACCTGCCATCTCGGAAACGGTTCCTCCATTTCCGCCGTTATGGACGGCAAATGCTTCGACACGACCATGGGCGTAACGCCGCTTGAAGGCATTCTGATGGGTACCCGCTGCGGCTCGATCGATCCCGCGATCATCCCGATCATCATGAAAAAAGAGGGGCTCTCCCCCGACGAGATCGACGCCGTTATGAATAAAAAATCCGGTATGCTGGGCCTTACCGGCACTTCCGATAACCGCGAGATCGAAAACCGTGCCAAGGCCGGCGATGAACGCGCAAAGCTTGTGGAATCCATGCTTTGCCACCAGCTCACGAAATATATCGGCGGATTTGCCGCCGCGATGGGCGGTATCGACGCAGTCGTATTCACCGGCGGCATCGGCGAGAATAACCCGCAGTACCGCACCAGGATCGCGGAAAAATTACGTTTTCTCGGTACCGACATCGATGAGACCGCAAATGCCAAGCGCGGCGAGGAGATCGAGATCTCCGTACCCGGTTCAAAACTGCGCATGTTCGTGATCCCCACGAATGAAGAGCTTATGATCGCGCAGGATACCAAAGAAATCTGTGATGCTCTTTAATAAAGCATAAAACTAAGGGAGGCTGCAGCGCCCCCCTTTATTTTTGTTTAAACGTGATTATTTGCGAAATATGCCTCAACGCCGTCGGATATGCCTTTCGCGATCCAGTACTGCGCGTTATCGGAAGCAAGGATCTGGCCCTCCACCGGGTTTGTCATAAAGCCGGTTTCCACCAGTACGGATGGGCAGTGATTCAGCCGGGTAACAAAGAACGGATAAAACTTGATGGATTTATCAACTTTTGCATAGTTCGTATCCGTAGGCACATAGATATAGGTTTGATAAACCGAGGTGAGCGACGTATTGATCGCGTTAGCAAGGGGCTGCGAATACGGCCTGAAATAGAACGTATGCGTACCGGCGTCCGCAATGTTATCGGTACCGTCGCAATGGATGCTTACAAATATATCCGGGTTCGCGGCGCTTTGTATCTTTGTACGTTCCTCAAGCGATAATGCGGTATCCATGGTCCGCGTCATCAATACCTGCGCGCCTTTCGCTTCAAGCATCTGCTTCGTTTTATAAGCGATCGCGAGCGTTACCGTTTTCTCGGCAACGGAATTATCGGCCAACGCCGTACCCGTCATGGAAAGACCTCCGTGACCGGCGTCAAGCATCACAACTTTGCCCTGCAGAGAACCGTCAACGTGTTTTTTGCAAGAAAGGACAAGCTGGTTTTGCTCGTTCCTGTAAAGGTCGAAGCCGTAAAACTGACCGGGTTTTTTCAGATACAGCCGTAAAATCAGGTTTTCATCGCCTTCGGCGTAAAGCTCACTGCGGCTGAAGGGAGATGCGGCGTCAAAATTCAGCAGAGATGAATTATAGAAATCGCCGGTATAGTGGAACGTAACGTCGATATACTGCGCTGTGAAAGCGGAAATGTTGAACGCGTAAGACTGATAACCCTTAAAGTATTCCTGCGGACAGCATTTTACGGTAACGGGGCTGAACCAGTCCATATTGAAAACGATGTCGGTTGAACGCGGTGAAGAATCGTCGACGCTGTTCACAAACACACGGTTTTTCGGTAATGCATAACCGTTGTTGATCAGTTCGCAGTTTACGCCGTAAACAGAAATACCGGATTTCAGTTCATACCGGAGATATCCGTTTTCATTCAGCGTCATGGATTTAACATAATCAATGGTGCCTTCCGGCAGCGTGGAGTAATCCGCATGATACGTATCATGATCGCTGAGCGCGCCGAGCATTTCAGTATCGTCGTTTACGATCCGGCAGAGCAGCGCCCTGCCGAGACCGTTATCATGATAAGGCGAAACGGTTTCCGTGTATGAAAATGGATTTTTATCCGTGTTTGCCGGTACCTGAGTATCCGATGAAAACAGTTCGCGGATCTTATTGACGATCCCGCGGGATTCCGATTTCAGGACGCTGATGCATGCGCCGGTAACGGTTTCCGTATTTTCTCCAACGGAAGCCGCGATCACGACCTTGCCGAGATTCAGATCGGAATACGTATTGCCGGAGAACCGTACGCCGCAGGCGTATAAACGGTACCCCTCGGGGATACTGATCCCTGCCGCTGCATATTCTTCTGACATCACATAGGTTTTTCCGTTGACGGTGCAACATACGTCCGCCCCTTCCATGCAAACGGCCGAGATCATTACAGTATCACCGCTGTTTACATTCAGATCTGTCTGCGGCGCATAATCGTAAATGATGCGCGTATTGTTATAGATCCGGTAATGAAGCGACTTCCCTGCGCTGAAAAAAACAAAATCGTTTTCACCGGCGGTTAGGGTTGCGGAATATGTGAACGACGGAAGATTGCTTATATTTTTACCGTTGCACAGCACTTTGTAGCCGGCCGCGGCTGTGCCGGTAAACAATACCGACTGGCTGTTTTCATTCAGTTGAATGGAATTGACGGAAAGATCGGACAGTTCACCGTCAAAATACAGATAAGAAAGCCGTACCGAAGCCGACGCTACATTCTGCTTCAGCGCAGTAAGGTTATAAAACACGCTGCCCTTGAAATTCTCACAGTTCCATAAAAAACGTACCTGATCGCAGATTTCAATATAATTGTTCCAATCAGCTGTGTTTGACAAAACGAGGTCGTTGCGGTGCCTGCAATAAAACGTGATGTCGGGATAGACCTGTGCCTTTGCGTTCCACCAGTTCATAACGGCGCTGAACGGCAATGCGGCGTTTTTCATGGAATTTCCCTCAACAACGGCAAAATCCACAAAACCGGATTCCAGCGCGGCAAGCGTATCAGCGTCGGCATAGCGTGCTGCGGCGCTGCTGGGGACATCCACACCGAAATAACAGTTACCGCCGAAATCGACCTTAACGTGTTTTCCGAAGAACGAAGCAGCAGACGCAAGCTTCTGCTGCGACGGAAGGGCCGCAGATGAGAGCAAGACCGCGTCAAACGAATAATTACGCAAATAACTCTTTACGGTATCGAAAGAAAACTGCCCGTTATGATAAATACAGCTGTCGTTGATCACGAGCACTTTGAAGCAGCCGTTCAGATCGGCATATTTCAAGTATTCGTTCAGCACGTCTACTTTATTGCCGTTTGCGTCCGTCAGGGTCCCTGCGGCGCCGACGTAATCGGGCGTGATAAAGAGCGTATCGATCATGAAATTACGCAGATAATCGAAATTTGATTCCGTTTCGGCAATAAATGCAGCGTATGCAGTGCCATCCTGCGCAAAAGGCGCGAGTTCCGTACCGAGATCGATATACGCGCCGTGGATACCTGCAGGTATTCGCGGACGGGAAAGAGATACGTATCCGACGTCGGTGCCCGTCTGCGTAATCAGTTTGCCGTCGTCATTCATTATCTGATCTATGGCAGAGTCGATTGCATATGTAATTTTATCCGGCAATGCATCGGAAAGATATAACCCGATCGTGACAACCAGAAACGACAGGAGCAAAAATACGGTTGCCGCCGTGATGTATTTCTTTTTATTCATTCAGAGGTCCTTTAATTATCTTTATCTGTCTTTTTCATTTCACTGACGCTTGTTTTAACGTCGACTTTGTCGTAATACTCCTTAAAGCGCGCCGAATACCGAACGAGCCGCTCGCAGTTTTTACAGTAAAACAGGGATGAAAATGTTTGATTTATACTTTTCCAGTCGCTCATCCGGTTCATATATTCCCCGCAGAGATCACATTTGCATTTGAGCTTTTCCTTATCTATTTTAGGATTGTTGATATTTGTAATATACGTTGCTTTGAACATCAGCTTCTGATAAAAAGCCTCGTCGCAGATCACGGCGCTATTCAGAAGATGTTCTTTATTGTAGCATTTTTTGAGGCACCTCAGGCCCAGGAGACTGTCTTCCAGCGCTCGGTGGAATGTACAGTCTGAAATATCTATACCCATTTCGATTGCCGCGTTCACAAGGCTGATCTGCTGGTTGGTAGCGCTCACGATAAACTGCTGGCAGTATTTCTGCAGATCAAGGTACTCGGTCAAAAACGGTATGCCTTTGATTTTGCAGAACATGGAGTAATTATCGTAAAGAACGCGGATATCGGAATTGCCCCAGGACATGAATACACAGTTTTTGCTTCCGATCCATTTTGAAAAATCGGATACCGCACGCTGAAAACTGACGCCCGAAGTCATATCTTCATTCGTTATATGCGTCAGATTCTTTACTCTGCCGCTCAGTTTTTTGATCAGCTGCGAACGTATGATCACCGAAAAAGTATCTATCACCTCGAGTTCGTCATTGACCATTACGGCTCCGATCTCAAGGATCTCATTCACGAAGCACTTTCGATACTTGTTATACGAATTGTTCCATTCGAGGTCCATGATCACATAAACCATAATTCATATCAGCCTTTAAAAAAAATATAATATATTTTATCATATCAATATAAGGATTTCAATAATATTCCGTTCTGTTTTTCCAAAAAAGTTACTTTGTATTATATCCATCCGCGCTGAAAACAGAATTAAACAAGAATATGTATTTTTCTATTGCATAATCATAAATGATTTGTTAAAATATAAATATCAAAAGAAAGGAGATTTTGATAATGAAAACAAAAAGCTTCAAGGCTTACATTGCCGAATTCATCGGTACATGTGTACTGGTTGTATTCGGCTGCGGCACCGCCTGTGCGATCGGCTGCGACGTACCCGGCGGTTATCTTGCAACCGCGTTCGCCTTCGGTCTCGTGATCGTTGCCATGGCTTATTCCATCGGCAACGTATCCGGCTGCCACATCAATCCCGCTGTATCGCTTGCCATGCTGATCAGCAAAAAACTGCATGTGCGTGATTTTATTTCCTACGTAGTCGCTCAGTTCCTCGGCGCTGTTGCAGGCGCTGGTATCCTGTGCATCTTCTTCCCCGCAAAAGACGGGCTCGGCTCAAACGGTCTGTTTGAAGAGAGCATTGTTAAGTCTCTGATCATCGAGTGCATTCTCACCTTTGTATTTATCTTTGCGATCCTCGGCGTTACCTCCAAAGTAAAGAACGCGCAGGTTTCCGGTATCGTGATCGGCCTTACGCTGACGCTTGTGCATATTCTCGGCATCCATTTCACCGGTACCTCCGTCAACCCCGCCAGAAGCTTCGGTCCCGCGCTGTTTGCAGGCGGCGCTGCTCTTACCAGCGTTTGGGTATTTATCGTAGGCCCGCTTGCCGGAGCCGCCCTTGCCGCTCTTGTCTGGAAAGCGATCGGCAACAAAGACTGATGCCTTTGATTCCCTTTAAATGAAAGGAGATTTGTTATGAAATACGTATGCGACGTCTGCGGTTGGGAATATGACGAAGTTCTCGGCGATCCCGATAACGGTATTGAACCCGGCACAAAATTTGAAGATCTTCCCGATGATTTCGAATGCCCCGTTTGCGGCGTAGGAAAAGACAGCTTTTCCGAAGCCTGATCAAAATAAGATAAAAAGTGCGGTCCAAAGCGGACCGCACCTTATTTTATAATATGACGGCGTCTCTCCATAAATCGATCAGTTCCCGTTCCTTCATGCGGGCGTTTGCCGGAGAAGTGGAAGGCAGGCATACGGCTTCGATACCGGTTGAGGGATAAAGATATTTCTGATAATACTTATATGCTGTTTTGCCGTTAACGATGATTCTTTTGATTTCAGCCTGCCGAAGGATCGTTTCAATCTGATTCGGCTCGGCGTTTCTGATGGACGCATCGGAACTACCTGTTACTTCACATTGTGCAATTACATCCCACAAAGCGATATTCCGACGCAGCAGAAACCGTTTTTTCTCATCAGTCGTGCAGGGCGTCGGTTCTCCGTAGACGGCGGCAAGCACAGTCCAGAACCGGTTGCGCGGATGCGCGTAGAAAAATGCGTTTTCCCGCGATTGAACGGACGGAAAGCTGCCGAGGATCAGTATGCGGCTGTTTTTGTCAAAAACAGGCGGAATATTGTGCTTAAAGATCATGGCGTTAATTGATCTGCAAACCGGAAAGCTCAAAGAAATCACGGAATTTCGTAAATTCGATCTTCAGCGTTTTGCATTTTATCGGTTTGATGCTGCAGATCCTTTTATATCCCACCGTTGTTCCCTGATAAACGGGCTTGAACTTTCCCTTTTCGTTCAGATAATACACCGTGAATTCTTCGATGTGCTGACCGTTGCTGATATTCTCGGAAAGCACGATCTTATCAAAAGGTTCTTCTTTTTCAAAAGTGACGGTGATATACGGCGCTTTTTCGGAAGGATCCGGCTGCCAAAACGACGTCATTTCATCATTTTTGATATGCTCGGGAATATGATTGCCGCTGACTGTAGAAGCCTTAATATGTGCCGTTTCGTTTACGATATTGCCGCCGAACATCATGGCCAGATCTTTGCCGAAAGCGGTAAGGATCTGGGTGTCGATCTCGTCGATCTCCCCGCGTTTGTTCGGCGAAAGCCCCAGCATCAGGCAGGAATTGTTGCCTACCGTTTCATAATAAAGCTTTAAGAGTTTATCTTTGGTTTTTGTTGCGTATTTGTCATCTTCGTTAAAGAACCAGTGCTTACGCAAGGGCAGACTGACCTCGCAGGGATACCAGATAAACTTTTCTTCGTGTTTTATTGCTTTTCTGCTGCCGATATCCAGCGGCATGCGCTCCCCTGCTTTCTTTGAAGGCGCAGGTTCCGAGGTGCCGTCTTCGTATATACCGTAATGCGCGGGAACGGGACTCCATTCTTCCGCTCGCGTAACGCCGCTCTCGTTGCCGCTCCAGCGAACGTCCGGCCCCATAAAAGATATCACGGCGTTCGGCGCGAGTTCGCGTATCAGCTTGTAATATCTGCCGAGATCATATTTCTGTTCACGCGTTTCCGCACTGGAACAGATGCCGTCGAGCCATACGCAGAAAACGTCGCCGTAGCCGGTGAGCAGTTCGGTGAGCAGATTGCAGAAGAAATCATCATACGGTTTTCCGGATCCGTACGTTTTTTCATGCATATCCCAAAGCGAAATGTACACGCCGAATTTCATTCCGAATTTTCTGCAGGAATCGGCGGTCATACGAACAAGATCTCCCGCGCCGTCCATCCAGTTGGAGCTTTTTACGGAATAATCGGTAAAAGCTGTGGGCCAGAGGCAGAACCCATCGTAATGTTTACATGTAAGCACAAGGCCCTTCATGCCCGCTTTTTGCGCCAGATCGCACCAACTGTCGGTATCCATCGCTTCGGGCCAGAAGGTGGAGGCAGAAGTAAAGCCTCCGCCGTATTGTGCGGAGGTAAATACAGGTAAGCCGTAATAGATCAGGCCGTAGAACTCGGTTTTCTGCCATTCGATCTGTCGCAGCGACGGCTTGGCAAAATTCGCGTACTGGTATGATCTGTCCATAAAAACGTCTCTTTTCAGTCGTTATTTGTTGCGATGATATCTGCGCCGGTATCAAGGATATTCGGAATGATGACCTGACCAATCCGAACAGGCGCGTCAACGCTGGCGGCGTTGATCACCTTCATGCAATCAAACATCATGCTCTTCGGTACGGGCTGGCTGGACCGGACGGGAACCACAGGATGAACGCCGCCGTTCACCTTTACGGAAGTGGCGAGCGAACGCGTCGGATTTACCACCTCGGTGCGCGCATATGCGTCGCCGCGTTTGCACGTATTGCCGGTAACGGAAAACACTTCGGTCCCCTCATATTCAACGGTGATCGGGCAGCCCAAAGGACAAGCTACACAAATAAGATCTCTTTTCATTTTTTATTCCTCCACACGAACACAGATCGTGCTCGCATCGTTCATCTGCGCAAGTACGTCCGCGGGAATGATCACGTCTTCCATTTCACCGGGCGCGAGCTTTACTTTCTTTTTGGATGAGATCACCTTGCCGTCGCATTCGAGAACAACTCTCGCGTTTTTAAAGATCTTACCCACGCGGAAATAAAGCTTCACGTCGTTCGGGTTCTTAACGTTGACGCGCTGCGGCACAAGATATCTCACGCCGTTGCCTGTGGTTGTGTTAACATATACGGTTTCTTCCGGCTGTTTGTTCAGTATGTAATCCGCTGCTCCCTGCCCTGCCAGTTGAGATTCCAGGGTAACGTAGTCAACAAGATCGTGAACGTGCAGAACGTTGCCGCAGGCGAATACACCCTTGTGATCTGTTTGACGCATTTCATCTACAACGGCGCCGTTCGTTACTCTGTCCATCGCAATGCCGACGTTTTTAGTAAGCTCGTTTTCGGGGATCAGACCTACGGAAAGCATCAGCGTATCGCAAGGGATATATTCTTC
>JAFRSZ010000262.1 GCA_017439205.1 Clostridia bacterium | reverse complement strand
GTTCAGCCGCCTGGGCAAGTTGACCTCTTATTACAAAAATTCCCCCTGGGACGAGAGCATCATGAACGTCTCCGTCGCCCAGCACTGCGATACCTGCTGCTTCAGCTCCTCCGCCTGGTACGGCTCCAACGACCATGGCCGCAGCTGGCACAACGGCGCGAATGATACCTCCGAAAACGCAAAGCTGTACGGCTATAATTTCGACGAGCAATGGGATTTCGCCGAGAAGCTGGATCCGGATATCGTGTTTGTGACGGGCTTCAACGAGTGGGTTGCGCAGCGGCTCACGTTCCGGGAAAACGAGCCCTTCGGCTTCTGCGACAACTGCGACGAGGAATATTCCCGCGATTTTGAACCGTCTGCGGGCGTCCTCGGCGACAATTATTATATGCAGTTCGTCGACCGCGTCGCCGGGTTCAAGGGCAGCACAGCGGCCCTGCCCGCAGCGGAAGAAGTGACCATTGATATCGGCGGCGGCTTCGACCAGTGGGACGATGAAACCATCACCGGCGTCTACCGGGACTATACGAACGACACCGTGGACCGCGACTGCCGCGGCTACGGCGACACTTACTATAAGGATACCTCCGGCCGGAACGATATCGCCAACGCGAAGGTTGCCCACGACGGTGAAAAGCTGTATTTCTACGTAGATACGGCCGCCGATCTCACGCCCTGCACGGACGACAACTGGATGCAGCTTTTTGTGAACGTTTCCGGCGAGCGTGCGGGTTATGAATTTATCGTCAACCGCACGTCCCCCGAAAACGGCAAGGCGACGGTGGAGCGGATCATCGATCATGGATATGAAATCGTCGGACAGGCGGAAATCCGCTTTGAGGGCGACCGGCTGATGCTCTCCGTGGAAAGATCGCTCCTGGGCGTTGAAGCCGAAGGCAGTTTCTGCTTCAAATGGGCGGACAACTGCGATCCGGCGGATATCTATTCCTTCTATACCAGGGGCGACAGCGCGCCCTACGGCAGACTGAACTGGGTCTATTCCACCGCCGCGCCGCAGCCGGACGATCGGAGCTCCAAAGGCTGCTGAAAAAGAACGGCCCTCAAAGGCGAACCGCAGCGCGCTGAGAAACGGCCGTGATCTCGGCCGCCCGCAACGGGGAGGCCTTTGATCAGCATCATCATCGTATATCATGTTTACGAAAAAAACATAAAAGGAGCGCTTATGACGTTATTTTTCAGAAGGATCGCAATGTGTTTTCTGTCCGTTATCATGTGTATCGGACTGTATAAAGGAGGAATCGAGATGAAAAAAGATATACCGGTTCCGGAGGTGAATCTGTCCGCCGTGGATATAACGAACGGTCACACGGTAACGGTGCAGTTCCTTTCGGGAATGATGGGCTTCAACCGCATTTCATTTTCTTATGAGGCCACGGCTGCGGTACGCGCCGTCGTTTCATACAGGATGGACTTTAAAACGGTTGAGGAGGAGCTGCTGCTGAGCTCGGAATCCTTCAGCGCCTCGATGCTGCTGAACGGTTATCTTGAGCGAAAGACCGCTTCGCGGCTGGTCTCGGTGCGCTTTGAACCCGTCGCCGCGGGTGAACGCTGTATCCTCAGCGTTTCGGATTTTACCTGCAGCCTGCAGAATGCGCCGAAGGAAGACGTTTTGTTTATTGAAAACGAGCGTTACAAAGCGGGCGTCAACCTAAGATGGGGCGGCGGGCTTTCCTGGTTTGAGGACAAAGCAAACGGCAATTACGGCAATCTTCTGAACGATCACGATACCGGTCGTCTTGTGCAGCAGTCCTATTACGGTCCGCATGATATCGAGGGCTATGAAAACGGTGTGTACGTCGACGCCGTTTGGAACTACAATCCCGTACAGGGCGGCGACCAGTACGGCAACAACAGCAAGCTTGTGGCCGTTGAAAAGAGTGATTATGCGATCCGCGTCGTATGCCGTCCTCTCGATTGGGCGCAGGACAACATGCCCACACAAACGTATTACACAAGCGAGTATAAGCTGACCGACAGTGGGCTGTCCGTTAAAAATACGGCGGTGGATTTCCTCGGGACGCCCTGGGAGGACAGGGAACAGGAGCTTCCGGCGTTTTATACCGTCAGCGCCCTCGGCAACTTTTGGTTCTACGACGGCGATCAGCCCTGGACCGGCGATGAACTGCGCTTGGAGCGGGACTTGCCTTTCTGGGGAGGAAAACCCGCCTTTCAGCTGAAGGACGGAAACAACGAAACGTGGTGCGCGTGGACGGACGACAGCGGCTACGGCGTGGGGCTGTTTACGCCGAAGGCCACTTCTCTGCTCGCGGGGCGGTATGAATATGACGGCTCCGCCGACGCGGGAGCGGATTCCACGAATTACGTGGCTCCCCTCGGCGTTTTCGGGCTGAAATTCGACGAACCGCACAGCTATTTCTACTATCTGACGGCGGGGACCGTGGACGAGATCAGAGCCACCTTCCAAAGCGGCGGCAATCTGGAGGGCGGCGATTTCATACGCGTTTTCCCCGATATGGGCGTTTGCGACCCGCACGTGCACATCTTTAACGGCAGGGCTTATCTGTATTCCAGCCACGATTACGGCCCCGGCCAGCCGATCTACCGCATGGACGACTGGCGCGTATTCTCATCCGACGATCTTGTTCACTGGGATCTGGAATTCACGCTGCATCCGGAGGATACCTTCCTCGGAAAGGATCGTGAATGCTACGCCACCGACGCGGCGGAACGAAACGGCAAATATTATCTCTATTTTTCCGATCAGCAGCGCTGCACCGGCGTGGCTGTGAGCGAGAACGGCCCCGGAGGACCTTATGTTGACGCGCTTGGGAAACCGCTGCTTCCGCAGGGGCTTGTGGATACCGCCTGCTACGACCCCACGGTATTCATCGACGATGATGAAAACAAGACGCCGTATATTATGTTCGGATATACTGTTGTCGGCAAACAGTATTATATCGCGCGGCTGAACGAGGATATGATCTCGCTTGCGGAAGAGCCGAAGGCTGTGGAGATCATTGAC
>JAFRSZ010000261.1 GCA_017439205.1 Clostridia bacterium | reverse complement strand
TGTTGGTGTTTCGCTTTGTAAATAACGGTTTCAAACAATACACTTGGCGGGGCGTCGAGACGCCGCCCCCTACGGGATGGTATCCCGGGCTGTGCGCTAAATTCCAATTATCCCCACACCCAATAAAAAAGGAGTGATTCTTTATGGCCCCTTACGACGGCTACATGGGCAAGGTCCTGTTTGTGGACCTGACCCACCGGACCCATACTCTGTTTGAATGGACGGACGCGGACCGCAAGCGCACGCTCGGCGGCAAGATCATGGCGGCGGATATCCTGCTGCACCATATCCGCCCGGGCATGAAGGCCTTTGACGAAGACAACTGGCTCGTGGTGACCACCGGCCCGCTCACGGGCTGCGGCTGTCCCAATTCCAGCCGCTTCAACATTTCCACGATCTCGCCGCTCACCGGCATTCTCACCTCCTCGAACTGCGGCGGCGATTTCGGGCTGTGGCTGAAGCGCGCGGGCTACGACGCGGTGATCTTTACCGGGCGCAGCAAAAACCCCGTCACCGTGAACATCCTGCACGACGACGTCACGTTTACCGACGCAGCGAATCTGTGGGGGCTCACCACCTCCGAAACGCAGGAAAAGCTGCCCAAACGCACCGGCAAGCTGGTGATCGGCCCCGCGGGTGAAAACAAGGTGCTGTACGCCTGCGTGTTCTCGGGCGAGCGCACGGCGGGCCGCGGCGGCGTGGGCGCGGTGTTCGGCGACAAGAACCTGAAGGCCGTTACCGCGTTCGGCACGATGATGTCGAAGGTGCGCAACCGCGAAAAGCTGCGCGAGGTGAACCGCAAATGGGTGCATACGCTGCAGACCCACCCGCTCACGGGCAGGCAGCTCCCGAAGCTCGGCACGGCCGGGCTGATCGCCCCGATGCAGGCGCATAAGATATTGGCAACCAAAAACTTCAGCGCCGGGCGGTTCGACGGCTTTGAGAAGATCTCTGGCGAAGAGCTGGCGGAGCACCATCTGGTTTCCAACGCCGCCTGCACCACCTGCGCGATCCGCTGCGCGCGTATGGTAAAGGTGGACGACAAGGTGGTTAAGGGCCCGGAGCTTGAGATCCTGGGCCTGATGGGCGCGAACATCCTGAACGACGACATCGAAAAGATCATCCGCTGGAACTGGGTGCTCGACGAGCTTGGCATGGATTCGATCTCCGCCGCAGGCACCGTGGCGTTCGCGATGGAGCTGAAAGAAAAAGGCGTGTGGGACTGCGGCCTCGAATTCGGCAAAACGGACAATATAGAAGAAATGTTTCATAAGATCGCCCGGCGCGAGGGCGACGGCGACGTTCTCGCCAACGGCTCCCGCTATATGAGCGAACGGTTCGGCGGCAAAGATTACGCGATCAACGCCAAGGGCATGGAGCTGGCCGCCTATACGCCGCGCCACGCGGTGGGGCACGGCCTCGGCTACGCCACGGCGAACCGCGGCGGCTGTCATCTGAACGCGGGCTACATGGTTGTGGTGGAAGGCCTCGGCCTCGACGTTGACTCCCTCACCCACCACGGCAAGGCGGCGCTGGCCATCATGTTCCAGAACCTGATGGAGGCGGTCTCGGCGGGCGGCGAATGCCTGTTCACAAGCTACGCGGTGCTGCCCGGTTTTCTGATCGACAAGCCGAACTGGCCGCTCACGAAGATCATTCTTGCGGCGTTCCCCTACGTGGGCCCGGTGGTGAACCTGCTGAGCCACTTCACGAAGGTCGCAAAGATCAACATCCCGCTGCTGCCGGAATCGTACGCGATCAAATACGCCACGGGCATCAACTCCACGATGGCGAGCATGCTCACATGGGGCGCTTACGGCTACAACACCGAGCGCATCGCCAACGTGATTCTGGGCCAGAAGGCGGACGCCGACACCCTGCCCGGCAGACTCACGGACGAGCCGCAGGACCCGGACGACCCGCGCACAAAGGTGCCGCTGGATAAGATGAAGCCCGTTTATTACCGCGCCCGCGGCTGGAAGGACGGCATCCCCACCTGGCACCGGCTGAAGACGCTGGGCGTCAAGCTCGACAAAGGCGTTTACGACGCGGCGGTAAAGGAGGCGTACAAATAATGGCGAAGGTAAAGGTGAAGCTCTTCGGCGTGTTCCGCGTGGATACGCACATCGCCGAGACCGAAATAGAAGCGGATAAGCTGCGCGACGTGTTCAAAGCGCTCCACGATAAGATCGGCGGCGCGCAGATGGATTCGGGCCTCGAATTCAAGGACGCCGTGGTGTATATCAACGGCGAGCCCTGCGCGAAAAAAGGCAAAAAGCTGGCGGACGGCGACGAATTATGGCTGCTCTCGCCCGCATCGGGAGGTTAAGGCATGGCATTCAGGATCGTTGAAGAAAAATGTATCGGCTGCGGCGCGTGCAAATGGGTGTGCCTGTTCGACGTGCCCGCCCTTGCCGAAGACGGCGTAAAATATACGATCGGCGACAAATGCATCGGCTGCGGGCACTGCGAAAACATCTGCCCGAACAACGCCATCGAGCCGCTGCCGGACCACAGAAAACTGAAAAAGGTGACGATCGACGCCGAAAAGTGCGTTGGCTGCACCGTATGCATGCACGTATGCCCCGAAAAAGCGCCCTGGGGCGAGCGCGGCAAGCCGTTCCAGATCAATCAGGACAAGTGCTTCCGGTGCGGCATGTGCGCCGCGAAATGCCGCCACGACGCAATCATCACGGAATACGAATAAGGACCGTACCGGGGACATGGACCTCTCTGCGCAGATCTGCGGAAGGGCCGTTCCCCGGTTTTTTGTAAGGCGGCGCCCCGGAAGCGGACACGCCGGAAACAAAATGATCGTTTGAGCGGGCGGCTCCGTCCGTTTTCATCGATAGAACAGGGAGGTTTTATAATGAAACGTACTTTATCTGTCATTCTTGCGCTTATGATGCTTCTTACGGTGTTTGCGCCCGCGGCGGCCGCCGCGCCGACCCAAGGCGCGAGCTGGAACGCCGAGAAGCTGACGTTTACCCTGAAGGACCCGCCCATCCTCACCGGCATCCGCGAGGATTCCAACGTGGCGGGCACGAATATCTACGCCTATTTCCGCTTGGGCGAAGAGGCCAAACGCCTGATGGACGAATACGAGGCCGCGGACCGGGACGACGACATGATGTACGCCCGCACGCTGGGCATGGACGAGGAGGACGTGGAAGCCGACTTCGACCTCTACGTGCAGATCGCCTATTCCTTTGACGGCGCGAACTGGGTATACGACTGGGACACGGACGAGGATCCCGACGATTTGGCGTATTACCCGCGCCCGGACTTCGATTTTGACGGCGACGGGTTTAATGAATTCTGCAATATGCCCAGTCTGGGCCTGACCTACGGCCGGTATTATTATGAGGCGGACGTGGTGACGGGCAGGCAGAGCTGCTTTGAGGCCCAATACTGCAACGACGATATCTATGCCATGAAAGAGGCCATCCGGCGCTGCAACGAAGCCATGCTGCAGGGCAAGGGCGAATACCTCGGCTCCTATCAGCGCGATCAGGACGACAGCGGCTACGGCATGGCCATCGATCTGAACAGCAACACCGTATACGTCAAGGCCCGTTACCGCGTTTATCAGTGGATGAACCGCAAGGTCGGCGACGATTGGATCGAAACTGGCCGCAGCGTAGCGTATTCCGACTGGAGCGCGCCGATGTCTTACAACAAATCCACCGCGCCCGCGCTGCCGGAGCTCACGGCGCTGAAAACCGACGAACCGCTGTCGCTGGAGGCGCTGGAGCGCTATACCGAAACGAAAGAGCGCGACGGCGTGGACGTCAAGGTCACCCGCTACCGCATGGCGGTGCGCTTCCCCGCCGCTATGGACGCCGCGTTGGGCAGCTTTTTCGCGCTGGACGACAACCGCGAGGTGCGGCGGGATCACACGGGCGAATGGTACGATCCCGATATCGTGATCGAGATGAAGGTGGGCGGCGGCGACTGGTATTATCTGACCGATATCTCGCCCTATCAGCCCTATTTTGAGTTCAGCGACGACATCTACTGGATGCGTGAAGAGATGGAGGCGCTGGGCTATCAGCCGAACGACCCCGTTTATCTGCGCGCGCGGCTTTACGGAGACGACAGCTGGAAGACGGAGCGGGACGATACGGTCGGGTACGATAAAGCCGTTGAAAAGGAACCGGTGAAAATCCGCAGCGGGCTTTCCAACGTGGTGGAGATGAACCTGACCGGAAAATTCACCGTTACCTACGAGCTGAACGACGGGTCCTTCCTCTCCGGCACCACGCAGGTATCGCAGTTTGACGAGGACAGCGATTTCACCGTGGATCTGACCGCGCCGGATTATACGCCGGAGCGCAGGCATTTCGTGTTCAAAGGCTGGTTTGCGGACGAGGCGCTTACAAAGCCGATCACAAGCTTCAACACCGACGCGAAAATGAGCCGTACCTACTACGCCAAATGGGAAGAGCTCCCGTATCATACGCTTACCTACGATACCGGCATCGTGACCGGCAGCCTGTATAACCCGAACCCCGAGCGCATCTATCCCGACAGCGGCGAGGAGCAAAACGGCGTGCTCACCCTTGAAAACGTAAGCTGCGAGGGCGTGGAATTCCTTGGCTGGTACGACGCCAAAGAGGGCGGCAGCAAGGTGGAAACGCTGAAATGGAGCGAAATGACCGGCGATAAAACGCTTTATGCCCATTGGAATCTGCCCACCTACACCATCACCTACGCGGGCGCGGGCACGGACTATCTGAACAACGAAAAGAACCCCGCCGCCTTCCAGGCGGATCCCTCCGGGCAAACGGACGTCCTGATCTACGCGCCCTCCAAAAAGGGCAGTATCTTCGACGGCTGGTTTTTGAAAGAGAACTTTGAAGACGGCCTCAGCCGCGAAGCCGACGCGGACGTATGGCACCTTCACGAGGGCAGGAACGTAACGCTCTACGCCAAATGGATCCTCGGCCGCTGGAACATCAACTATGTGCTGGATCTGGACAACGTGTGGAACGGAGCGAACCCGGAAACCTACACCTACGGGACCGCCGTTGAACTCAAGGACCCCTCGCGCACCGGTTATGCCTTTGAAGGCTGGTTCACCGACAAGGCCTGCACGAACAGGATCGAGACCGTTGCGGCGGACAGCGAGGGCGAAATAACCGTATACGCCAAATGGACGGCCATTCAGTATACGATCAAATACGATCTCAGAGACCCGGACGCGGAAAAATGCTTTGAAAACGTTAATCCCACCGTGCGCGGCATCGACGACGAGGTGGCGCTGAAGCCGCTGACCCCCGTTACGAAGCTCTATAAATTCATCGGCTGGTTCGACAACGTGAACTTTGACGGCGAGACCGTAACAAAGATCGCTGCGGGCACGGATAAAAACGTGACCCTCTACGCGAAGATACAGGCGTACAAATGGGGCGACATTGACCTTGACGGCAGCGTGACCGCCTCCGACGCGCGCCTGCTGCTGCGCAGGGCCGTGGGACTGGAAGATCCGGAATTCACCGACGATCTGATCCCCTGGGGCGATTTTGACGGCGACAGCCAGATCACCGCTTCCGACG
>JAFRSZ010000260.1 GCA_017439205.1 Clostridia bacterium | reverse complement strand
TTTTGTTTTCAACAATGAAGTTGACGATATGAAAAAAACGGCGTAAAATGAAAACGGTGATATGATGCAGCGGACCATTGAATTTGTGATACCGCCGGAATTTGACGGCGAAAAGCTCATCGCCTTCCTGCGCGGGCGGGTGGGCGTTTCGGTGCGCACCCTCAATAAGCTCAAGTCGGACCCGGAGGGGCTTCTGCTTAACGGCGAACATATCCGCACGGTCGATCCCGTTCACACCGGGGACGTGCTTGCCGTGCGCATGCCGCGGGAAGCGTGCGGTATCGCCCCGGGGGAGCATGCCGGCCTGCGGATCGTTTATGAGGACGACGACGTTCTTCTGATCAACAAGCCCGGCGACCTTGCCGTGCACCCCACCCACAACCATCAGGGCGATACGCTGGCAAACCAGGTGGCGGGCTACCTTGCCGTCAACGGCAAAACGGCGGTGTTCCGCGCTGTGGGCAGGCTCGACAAAACCACCTCCGGGCTCGTGCTGTGCGCGCTGAACAAGCACGCCGCCTACAGGCTCTCGGACGCGTACGAAAAGGAATACCTCGCCGTGGCGCAGGGCGCGCTTACCGGCAGCGGCACCGTGGATACGCCGATCTACCGGCCCGATCCGAACAAGACGCTGCGCGCCGCGGGGGATCACGGCGACCCCGCCGTCACCCACTGGCAGGCTTTGGCTTCAAACGGCAGCCTTACGCTTTTACGTTTAAAGCTGGAAACGGGGCGTACCCATCAGATACGGGTGCATATGGCGAGCATCGGCTGCCCGCTGGCAGGGGATGAGATGTACGGCGGCAGTACGGATGACATCAGACGCACGGCGCTTCACTGCGAAACGGTCCGTTTTTGCCACCCGGTAACAAAAGAGACGCTTTCATTTACGGTCTCGCCCCCCGAGGACATGCAAAAACTGATTTCATTGATAAATATATAACGAAGTTCACAAATTGTTTACAGAATAAACAGAAAAATTCATAAAATATGATTGCCTTTTCTGTATAAAAATGATAAATTGATGAATGAGAGAAATATAACGGTCATATGCGCCGAAAGGGGATACGGAGAAAATGACGAAAAAACTGAAAAGCATTATCATTGGAGTTTGCAGCGGTCTTACGGCGTTTTTCGCCGCCGTGGGCGTCGTCGGCGCGTTCGTGTTCATTGTAAAAAAAGCGGGCGTGCTGCTGAACATCATTAAGTAAAGCCGATACAGGCTGCAATCCGAACGTCCATAAAAAGCAAGGATCTCTGAACTGTTTTTGTTCAGGGATCCTTTTTTTGATAAGAAGATAAAATTGAAAACCGAAAACAGTAAGGCGACTTTTATGGTTTCGTTTTGCTGAAGAGCCTGAGTAAACGTGACAACAGCCTCAGCCAGCCCTCGAACAGCGCGCCGACCCTGCGGATCGCGTAGGTGACGCGGGATTCCTCCGCTTTCCGGCCGCAGATATCGCACACGCCGTCCGGTACTTCGCCGTCGGTGAGCGTATCGAAATGGCCGGTCGCCATAATCACTTCCTGTTCGACCAGAACGGCTTTGCAGTATGCGCAGTGAGAACCCGCCGTAAGCCCGTTCTTCGTGCAGGTGGGCGGTTTCGCCGGATCCTTTACGGGGATATGGTCGGTTTTCGGAATCGTTTCGGGTTCAAGAAGAACCGTATCGCAAATGCGGCATCGTTTGCCCGCGGTCTTGCCTTCGGATGTACAGGTGGCCTTTATGGCGGGAATGTCCGTTTCAACGTGGCCGTCGGGGGTTATAAGGCTCTCCTTCGTGAGCAGACGTTCGCAAACCGTGCAGTAAACGGCGCCGGTTGAAACGGTTTCGCCGGAGCAGAGCGTTATGGGCTGCGTATCGTATCTGAGATCCGTGTGGCAGGTAATGCCGTTATTCGCGGCGTATGTTTCGGCGTTCGCGCCGGCCGGGCAATGGACGACCAGCAGGGAAGAGCAATTTTTGAACGCGTTGGCGCCGGGGGTGAGAAGCGCGTTCGGGACGTATACCGACAGCAGCCCCGCGCAGTCCGAAAACGCGTAACTGTTCAGTTTCGTCATGTTTTCAGGTACAATGAAGCTGCTGAGCGACGAACAGCCCCGGAATGCGTTGCTGCCTATGGACGTAACGGTTTCGGGCGAGAGAAACTCAACAACGTTCAGGTTTATCGCTTTCTCGAACAGATTTGCCGGAACGCCGACCGTTCCTTCTGCAAACACGGCGGTTTCAACGGCAGAATTTGCGAATGGTCCTTCATAAAAAGAGTCGCGCGATTCGTTAAGCGACGCGGGTATGGTAACAGTTGTAAAGGCAGTATTATTGAAGACGTTATAACCAAGCTTTTTAAGCTGTTCCGGCAATGTGATCTCCGAAAGGGAGGTACAGCCAGAGAAAGCGCAGTTGCCGATCTCTGCAATACTATCGGGCAGCGAAAGGGAGGTAAGAGAAGTGCAGCGGCAGAAGGCGTAGTTATCGATCTTTTGCATTGTTTCCGGCGTGCGGAAAACAAGGGTTTTCAGATTCTTCGCGCTGGCGAAAAGCCCGTAGGACACAACCGTTGCGCCCTCGGCGAAAACAGCGGTCTCAACGGCGGAATTCGCGAAGGGACCCTCGAAATAAGAGTATTTTGATTCGGTAAGGGAAGCGGGTATTGTAACGGTCGTAAAGGCGGTATTTTCATAAGCGCTGTAACCAAGCTTTTTGATCTGTTCCGGGAGCGCGATCTCAGAAAGGGAGG
>JAFRSZ010000259.1 GCA_017439205.1 Clostridia bacterium | reverse complement strand
TAAAATAACAATTGTAATTATCCGCGCACGCGGAAAATACGAATTTTTCATAAGAAAGGAAAAAAGCTATGAAAAAATCCACCAAGATTATCAGTATGATTCTTGCGGTCGTGATGGTGCTTTCCACTCTTCCGCTGATGGCTTCCGCCGCGGCGATCAAGTCGGAGTACAACACCGTTGAAAAGGTGATCTCCATGAACAGCATCAAAGACCTGCTCGACTATCTGGTAACCAACATCAACAATCAGAAAGATATTCTGATCACACCTGTGCTGCGCATCGTATTCCTTGCGATGAACAACGAGAAGATCAACGAGTATATCGGTACAAAAGAGGTCACCAAGCTTTCCGGCGACGAATCCTCCAAGATCCTCGTAAAATGGCTCGATACCGATATTCTTCCTCCGCTGCAGGCTAAGCTGGAAGAGGCCGGCGCCATCACGTTCATTAACGACAATGTGCCCGGTCTGAAGGTAGATATCCACAGCGTTCAGGCAACCTTCAATACCCTTGCGCAGCTTGACGGCTTCCTTCTTCTGAACCTTCTGGGCGACGCGCAGGATATCAACGTCAAGGCCGTGAAGGGCGTTACAGTCGCAGGAAACGAGCAGGGCGCGGTAAAAGCCGTGATCCAGTTCCTGAAAGACAATATGGGTCTTGTTAAAAAAGCTCTGGATGCAAATATCAGCCTCGGCGTTGTCAACAATTTCTTTGACGTCAACGAAAAGATCGCTTTCCTCAAGGATCTTCCCAAACTTGTAAAGAGCTATATCTACAAACTGATCGATAAAGACGCCGCCGCCGGTGAATTCAAAGACGGCGCCATGGGCGGCGACTGGGCGAAATCCACTTATAAAGATTACACGGCAGACCAGCTGCTGGCCGCAGCGCTCGTGAAGCTGATCAACGGTACCGACGATCAGGTTTCCGTGGCGGACGCCAATAAGGTTCTGGGCATGAGCTTCTACGATCTTCTTGCCGAATATGCCGAGCCCGTTTACGCGAAGTTCGCGGTCGACCCGCTGAACAAGGCCATCGCCAGCCTGAACGATTGGCTTGCCGACGAAGATACCCTTGCTATCGTAAAGGCGCAGTTCAAGCCCTCCGTTGCGGACGTTTCCACCGACACGTTCAGCAGCGTATTCGCGGGCGCGAAGGATACCGGCATTCTCGGCCAGCTGAACAACATCCTCGTGATCGCCCTTCAGCACGTGCTCTCCGCCGACACCTTCAATAAGATCGGTCTTGAACAAGGCACGAACAGCGATAAACTGAACTCCAACTTTGAGAAGTTCGCAAAATACGTCATCAAGCTTGCGCAGGCCAACGAAGACTTTGCGAAGCTGATCTACGTTCCCGAAGATATCCTTGCCGCGGACGCCGACAGTCTCAGCCTTTCCGATATGGCATACATCGTTCTGAAGCCCTTCTTCTCCAAGTGGTTCAGAAATGCGGACGCCGACGTGCTTGCCGCCGCCGATTCCCTTGAGGATCTCGGTGTGGTCGCCGTTTACTACACCGCCACCAACACCGATTGGCTCAACCTCGACTATACCTTCGCTCCCCTTACCGCCGCCGATCTCAACGGTCTTGACGCTGCAGGCGCCGAGGACCTCACCATCGCAACCGCCGCCGGTATCGCCATCGGCGCAGTGAAGTACAATAAAGACTCGATGCACTTCACCGCAACGCTCGACGAATCCGACTGGAAGAAGGCTTTCATCGGCATTGAGAACTGGGCGCTTGATTTCGTGACCGGGCTTCCCGCCGCTGCGAGAGTGCACGATCTCAGAAACGCTCCCGCCAATTACGGCCCGTTCTACAGGCTGAACGTACTCCTCAACGAGCTTATTGACTTCTCGTTCCTGAACGACGTGAGCAGCGCCACCTTCAAATTTGACGTTGAGACTCTGCTCAGAAGCGGCGTTCTCGAGAACCTGTATGAGTGCGACCTTGCCGGCGTGATCGGCATCTTCGAGAAGAACACCAAATCCGGCAACGTGCTGAACGGACAGATCGCTCCTTCCGTGATCGGCATCGTGAACCGCATTCTCACCGCTCTCTTTGAGCACAGCTGCGGCGACCACGCAAACAAGACCGACACCACCGACGATCCCAAGAATCCCTGCACGAAGCAGATCAAGAGAGAGTACGAATACTGCACCGTTTGCGGCGCGTACTTCAACTACAAAGAAACCTCCATCAACAAGAGTTTTGCAACCCACAAGTATTCCGCATGGGAAACCGTGGTAGTGCAGGAAGGCCTTGAGCCCACGCTTTATACTTGCACAATAAAGACCCAGCAGCAGAGAACCTGTGAGATCTGTGGAAACATTGACAAGGGCGAGATTGCGACTCCCAATCACAAGTGGGACGATCCCAAGGCCGCGGATCCCCGCTGCACCGTTTGCGGCAAGAGCGTGAGCGAGCTCAAGGGCGGCGAGCCCCCGAAGCCGACCTACAATCTCGGCGACATCGATAACGATAACAAGATCACCGCGAGTGACGCACGTCTTGCACTGCGCCGCGCCGTTGACCTTGAGGATTACGCCGAAGGTTCCCCCGAATTCCTTGCCTGCGACATCGACAAGGACGGCAAAGTGACCGCCGGCGACGCCCGTATCATTCTGCGTATCGCCGTTGATCTTGAAAAGATCGAAGACTATAAATAAGCCCTATATGCGTTCTGCCGTGCAGCGAAAGCTGCACGGCAGTTTTTTGTTATGAATGTTTACTTCGAAAAACTGTAATTCAACCCGTTTTCCGAAATACCGTTTTACTCGGCGTTTCGGGCCCATTCGCCATTGACGAAAATGGGGACCGCTTTACCGTTTTTATAACCTGTGATGTTCAGATCCGGCGCGCCGACCATGAAATCCACATGGATCATGCTGTCGTTTACGCCGAGCGCTTTGCACTGCTCGTTCGTAAGGTTCTCATAGCCGTCCACGCAATCGTTGAAGCCCATGCCGAGCGCCACGTGGCAGCTCGCGTTTTCATCGAACAGGGTTTCATAAAACAGGATGCCGGAATTATTGATGGGGCTGTTGCACGGGATCAGCGCGAGTTCGCCGAGCATGGCGGAGCCCTCGTCCATCGAGATCATCTTGGCGAGCAGCGACTCCCCTTTTTCGGCCTTCCAAGATACGGCTTTGCCGTCTTTGAACGTGATCGAGAAGTTTTCGATCAGCTGTCCTTCGTAAGACAGCGGCTTCGTGGATACCAGCGTACCTTCCGCTTTGCCCTTGCAGGGTGTGGTAAAGATCTCTTCAGTGGGCATATTCGGGTTAAAATACACGCCCTGCAGCGTGTAATCGCCGCCGCCGTGCCAACGGCTTTCCGGCATCAGCCACGCGGTGAAATCGGTACCGTTGGAGCTCTTGTACTCCAGCCGTTCAAACTTCTGCGCGTTGAGCCAGTCGCAGCGCTTTTTGAAGTTCTCGTTGTGCTG
>JAFRSZ010000020.1 GCA_017439205.1 Clostridia bacterium | reverse complement strand
CTTTATCACGTTTTACACGGTAGATTACGGGCTGGGTTTTGTTCAAGATTCCTGCCCGGCGCGGTTTACCGCCTGTTTTTCGATCAGGTGGACGTGCCTGTGCTTTCCGCTTTCTCCTCCGCGTTTCTTGTGCTGTTTTTCCTGGCGCTCTGTTTTTTGTTGGAACGGGTCCTGCTGCAGGCGCCGCGGAAAGAGCAGACGGTGTGCCTGTTTTTGATTTTGTTGTTCATTTCCGGGCCGGCATCGTTTACACTGTTCGTGAAGTGGCTCGGGGTGATCGACGTCTATTGGATCTATCTTTGTCTGCTGTTTATATTCGCGTTGGCAAACCGCCGCGCGTGGTTTCTGATCCCGGTGATTTTTATCGTTTCCGTGCTGGTGCACTACGGCGTTATGATCTGCTACGTGCCCATGATGGCGATCATGCTGCTGTATCGGCTGTTAACGGCGGAAGAAAAGAAGGATCGCGCCGTGCTCGCCGGGATCCTGCTTTCATCCTTATGTCTGGCCGCCGGCCTTACGGTCTATTTTATTCTGTTTGAGCGCAGAAACCTTATTTATTCGATGGATGAGTTCAACACGATATTGTTGGAGCGGGGTGCAAAATATACCTATTATTACGATTATAATCTATACAGGAATTTCTCCTCTGCCGGGGATCAGTCCTTTGAGGGGTATATTTACGGGTCCGGCAGCCCGCTGGTTACGTTCGCGCGTTCGGTATGGATGCAGATCAGAACCACGCTGGCGGTACGTATACGCGCCGGTTTTACCGTGGAATACGTGCTCTCGGTTTTGCTGATCTGTCCCGCTGCCGTTCTGATGCTCTCGGTGTTCTTTTCCCGTTTCCGTGAAGAAAAGGGGGCGCCTTTTTTCAGAAGGGCCGTTTACCTTCTCGCGCCGCTGCTGTTTCTCGGCAGCTTCGCAGCGTCTACCCTGTTTTCTTCGGATACCTACCGTTGGGTCGCGCACACATTTCTGCCTCTGATCGCCGTATTCCTTTATTTCGGATCCCGTGAAGGAGAGCGCTTCTGGAACGCTGCGCGCAGAAAGATCGCCGCGTTCCCCGTGCCCGTGCTTGCGGCGTATCTGATCGTATATGCCGCCGTTGTGGCTGTGGAATAAGGAGACGTGAAATGAAAAAACTGTTTCCTTTGATTTTTCTCTTTGTTCTCTGGGCGGCGGCGGACGCTTTCGCCGATCCGCTGCGCCTGATTGTGGTCGCGGGCTTTGCTGCCGCGCTGTTTTGTATGCTTCTCCTGCCCGGACGCCGGGTCGGGCAGGCCGCAGCCGCCGTGATCCTTGCGGCGCTCTGTGTTTTCTTCCCGTCCGATACCGTCCGGCTGATCCCGGTGCTTCTGCTGCTCGCGGCGCAGAAACAAATGCCGCGGTTGAACGCGGAGAAAAAGAAAAAGAAAGCCTCCGCCGATCTGCTCTATACGCTGGTTCTTTTTGCCGTCCTCACAGCGGCGGGCGTTCTGATCTATGATATCACGTATTATTCCCGCAATGGGTTTTCTTTAATATTCTGTCCGCTTTTCTGGGCGCTGCCCGGCGTGCTGATCTTGTATCTGTTTTTCGCGGTCTTTACCGTTAAATACGGCGGAAAAACCGTAAAGCCCTTTTCGGTCGTATATGTGGGGGCGCTGCTGTGCGTTATGTGCGCATCGGCGGGCGCGTTTTTGAATCTTGTTTCTTACGGCTTTACTTTTGTTGTTTTTCCTTGGCTTACGTTGCCGATAGCGGGCGCTTCTACGGACCCAATGCTCTTAGCCGCATCCGAAGAGCTTATGTCCGCGCTGCAGCGGTTTCTGCGGAAGGAGGCATAAATGTTTCTCATCGTCGGCGCCGGGTTTCTCGGCACATATCTTATCCGACAGCTTTCCGCACAGTTCCGCGGACCGATTCTTGCGACTGTGCGGGATACCGCGTCCGTCGTCCCTTTTCCGAAAACGGAGTATGTTGCTTTTGACGTTACGGATGAAACGGATGTACGGCGGCTTGCAAAGCGCTGCGGCGGCGGGAAACTTACCGTTTTTTATTTTGCCGCCCTTCACAACGTGGATTATCTCTATACCCACCGGGAAGAGGGAGAAAACGTCAATCTCACCGCGCTCGCGCGGTTTCTGGACGCCGTGCCCGGGATCGAAAAGTTCTTTTTCGCGTCTACGGACTGTGTTTACGGCGAGAATGCGCCCGGAAGCCAGAAATTCAAAGAGACGGACGAATGCAAACCGATCAACGTTTACGGAGCGCAGAAGCTTGAAGCGGAGAAAATCGTACGCGCGCACGGTTTCACAGCTGTAAGGTTCTCATATATGATGGGTCCGTCGCTGACAAAGAAGCGCCATTTTTACGATACGCTTGAAGCAAAGCTGAAGGCGGGGGAGCCGGTGGAAATGCTGGACGGCATGGTCCGCTCCGCATTGTCTTACAAAACCGCCGCTCTGCTGCTGGCGGAGCTCTCGGCGCTTCCCGCAGGAGTTCTGCCGGATACCGTGAATCTGTGCTCCGACGGCGCGTTTACCAAATACGATCTGGGGCTGAAGATCGCCGCGGACTGCGGCGTATCTCCTGCGCTCGTTAAAAAAATACCCGAAAGTGCGGGCGAGGCGTTTTTTAAAGACCGACGCGCCTCCCGCGCGGTAATGGATAATGCGAGGCTGAAGGCCCTGCTCGGGCTTTCGCATATCGGTTTTGAGGAGGTTACAAGGTGCTGATCACAAGAACGCCGTTCCGTGTGTCTTTTTTCGGCGGCGGCACGGATTATTACGATTACTACGCAAACTGCGGGGGCAAGGTGCTCTCCACAACCATCGATAAATACTGTTATCTTTCCCTGCGGAATCTGCCTCCGTTTTTTGATTATAAGAATCAGTTCACCTATTCCCGTATCGAGCGCTTCAACAGCGCCGAGGAGGTAAGCCACCCGCTGGTGCGCGCCGCGCTGCAGTTCATCCCGACCGACCGAATCCAGCTTGCTTACGACGCGGATCTGCCCGCGTCTTCGGGGATCGGTTCCAGCTCCGCTTTCGCGGTGGGGCTGCTGCAGGGACTGCACGCGATGCGGGACGAATATCCCGACCGTATGACGCTTGCGAAAGAGGCGATCCATCTTGAGCGCGATCTGTGCGGCGAGGCCGGCGGTGTGCAGGATCAGCTTGCCGCGGCTTTCGGCGGCCTCAATAAAATGACGTTTACGTCGGATGCGTTTACCGTTGTGCCGGTCCAGGTCTCGGAGGAGCGCAAAAAAGAACTGCAGCGTCATCTGCTGCTGTTATTTACCGGGTTTACGCATTTTTCCGGCGCGGTTGCGGAGGAACAGCGAAAAAACATACCGTCCACGATAAAACAGCTGGATGAGATGAAGGCGATGGTGGATATCGCCGAAGAGATCCTGTTGAAGGGCGATATGAACGATTTCGGGCGGCTTCTGAATCATACGTGGGAGCTGAAGCGGTCGCTTTCCAATCGCATAACAAATTACGAAACAGACCTGCTTTACGCCCGGCTCAGAAACGCCGGCGCGCTGGGCGGCAAGCTGCTCGGCGCGGGAAGCGGCGGTTTTATGCTGCTGTTCGTTCCGCCCGAAAGGCAGGATTTTATCCTGAAGTCTTTTTCCGATTTCCGCTTTGTTCCCTTTGCGTTTGAGAGTTGCGGATCGGGCTTCCTTTATAATGACGGAAACGAATAAAAAAACGCATACTGCTTCCGGAGGAAAGGGACTGCGGTTGTGAGAATTCTGCTTGTAAACCCGAAAACCGAAATGTCAAACCGCGCGGTGTCGCTGCCGCTCGGTCTGCTTTCGATTGCCTCTTTCCTGTCTGCAAACGGTCATACTGTAAGGCTGCTGGACCGCACCGTGGAGCTGCAGCCGATCTTGGAGACGGCGCGTTCTTTTATGCCGGATATTGTGGGGGTTTCCCTGATCTCCTATAAAATGCTGGAAGATGCGCTCTTTGTTTCGGGGTTTTTCAAAAAAGCGGGATTGCCTGTGATCTGGGGCGGGCCTACCGCATCCACGCTGCCGAAGGCCGTACTGAACAACGACTGTGTTGACGCCGTGTCCATCGGCGAGGGGGAGGAAACCTGGCTCGATCTCGCGAACGCCTATGCTGCCGGAACGCCCGATCTTTTTTCCATTCCGGGTCTTGCGCTGCGCGGAGACGGCGGCGAAACGGTGTTTACCCCCGAACGGCCTTTTCTCGATCTTGCCGGACTGCCTGAAACGGATTGGAGCTTTGTTGATGTTGAAAAATACTTCCAAACCTCCTACGGCTGTAAACGCATGCTGTATCTGTATGCGTCCAAGGGATGTCCGTTCAGTTGCGTATTCTGCTATAACAAGGAGTTCCACCGCTGCACCTACCGCAAGCGGCCGCTGGAACAGCTTCTGAACGAAATAAAATACCTCGTAACGAACCATCGGATGGACGGCGTATATTTCGCCGATGAGCTCTGGTGCCGCAGCCGGAGCGAGATGCGGGAGATCTGCGACGCGCTGCGGGGGCTGGATCTTGATTTTATCTGGGGCTGCCAGACAAGAATCGGTATTTTCGATCAGGAGGATTTCGAGTATATGTTCCGTTCCGGCTGCCGTTGGATGTTCTTCGGCGTTGAGAGCGGCTCGAAACGCGTTCTTCAAATGATGAACAAGCGCCTTGCCTACGATAAGGTGGAATCCACCTTCGCGGCCTGTAAACGGGCGGGGATCGTTACCATCGGTTCGTTCATCGCCGGTTTCCCCGGAGAAACGCCCGAAGATCTCAGGGAGACCGTTGCGATGATCGAACGGCTCGATACTACGCTCATCAATCTGAATTTCTTTATCGTGATGCCGGGCTCCGATATCTATCGCCGACTGGTGGAGGAGGGGCTTTATCCGGAGATCACCGATCTTCACCGGCTTGAAGAAGAGGATTTTATGCTGCGGATGGCAAACAATTATTCCGAGGTCCCGATGCGGGATCTGCGCGTCGTTCAGTCGTGGTATATGTGGCGGTCGTTCTCCTCCGGCCATATCAACGTGGGCGGGAAAGACGCGTCCTTTACGAAAAAAGTGATTTCCGACGCGTTCAAATCGCTGCGCAGCGGTACGCTCAGGGATTTTCTTCGTTCCACATGGTACGCTGTGAAGGAGTTTTCGATCATTGCCTATTTTGCGCACGCTTATCCCGGGATCCGGAAAAAATACGGGATCCCGGGGCGTCGGGCGCGCCGCGGATGAACACTGCGGGATCGAATCGTTTCCCTCCGCGTTTATATGGGTAAATAACCGTTATTTTGCAATTACAGGGCGGCATATAATGCCGCCCTGCAGTATATCCGGGACTTTTTTGCAGTCCCTTTTTTTATTTGGACCTGAAGAACGATGTTTCTGCGCGGTGCCGAGCTTTCAGAGGCCCCTTCCGGTTTGATTTCGTTTATTGTTGGTTTGCGAAGCCGTAATATGCGTCCAGCGCAGCGGCTCTCTGCGTAAAAAAGCGTGTAAAATCCTGCGGAAGAGCGTTCGTTTTGCTTTTTTCATACGGAGCCCTTTCTTTCGGTGGATTGCTTTTATGCACAGGGACGTATCATACCGGGATCCATCTCGTATAAAAAGACAGCCCCACAAAGGCGAAGGCAAAAACAAGCAGCAGCGCG